>JAEMTX010000345.1 GCA_016462055.1 Acidimicrobiia bacterium
ACGTCGATGAAGAACACCTCGTTGAATTCGGCGCCACCGTTCACCATGCGCAGTGGGCGAATCTCGACTCCTTCAGCGTGCATGTCGACAACCATGCACGTGATGCCCTGATGCTTCGGGAGATCAGGATTTGTGCGCACAGTTATGAGACCGAATGCGGCGAGATGTGCACCAGTTGTCCAAACCTTCTGGCCGGTTACCAGCCATCCGCCATCGACGCGAGTCGCCTTTGTCTTTACGCCCGCAGCATCGGAACCGGCATCTGGCTCACTGAACAACTGACACCAGATGAGTTCCTGATTGAGGGCGGGCATGATCCAGCGTTCCAACTGATCGTCGGTGGAGTGCTGCGTAAGAGTGAGGATGACCCAACCAGTGATTTGGTAACTGGGTCGCTTGAATCCCGCACGATTGAACTCCTCTTCAATCACGAGTTGTTCGATTGCACTTGCTGCCCGACCCCACGGCTTCGGCCAATGAGGGACGGCGTAGCCAGAAGCGACGAGCGCCTGGACCTGCTCGGTTCCTTGAAGGTCCTTGACCGCCTCAATTGCTGAGCGGGCTTCAGATCGGAATGCCTCAGCTTCAGGGGGAAGTTCTACGGAGCGCACCAACTTCACACCGTTGCGAAGGAGGTTGGCGATGTCGATGGCGGCTTGTTCGGCGTCGATAAGCGCTTCGATCGCAAGTGCACGTCGCAAGTAGAGATGAGCATCGTGTTCCCAAGTGAATCCGATGCCGCCGTGCACCTGAATATTGAGCTGTGCGTTCCGGTCGCCAGCGTGTGCGGCAGTAGCTGCGGCCATTGCTGCGGCGTAGGAGAACTGTTCTCCACCTGCGGCTGCAGCGCGTGCTGCATCCCAAACTTCAGCAGTTGCGATTTCTGTTTCAACCAACATGTTGGCGCAGTGATGTTTCACCGCTTGAAACATGGCAATCGCTCGGCCGAACTGCTGACGCTCGCGGGCGTAGTCGGCGGCCATATCAGTTGTGGCTCGTGCGACACCGGTTGCTTCAGCGGCAAGAAGGAGTCGTGCAAAGTCGATAAGCGATTGTGCGCCGCCGGGAACGATGATCGCTTCTGCATCGTCGAAGGTGACTTGAGCGCTGCGGCGCGTGAGATCGAGATTCGCGAGGAGGCGAATGTCGACACCCTTTGTTGTTGAGTCGACGATCGCAAGATCGCTGCCCACGGTGATGACAAGCAGATTCGCAAGCGCGCCGCTCAAGACCGATTTCACCGTGCCGGTCACCCGGTTGGATTTCGATGAAAGTGCATCTCCAAAACCGATACCGGCAACAACTGAACCATCAGCAAGTCCCGGAAGAAGTTGGGCGGCGACCTCAGAGGGAGCAGCCGCAGAAATCGCCGCACTCGCGATCACAGTTGCGACGAAGGGGCCTGGAGCGATTCCTGCGCCCATCTGTTCGACGACAACAACGAGTTCTGGCATCCCGAATCCGGAACCACCGTTTTCTTCGGGAATGTGAAGACCGAGCCATCCGAGTTCCGCAAGCGCAGACCAGAACGA
>JAEMTX010000133.1 GCA_016462055.1 Acidimicrobiia bacterium
TCGCTACCGATGGACTTTCCCCTCAGATCGCAGCAAACGCGCAGCTCGCAATCCTTGCCCTGAATGCGACCATGACTCAGGCGGACATCGAACTGGCGGCAGGAACCTACGAGTTCTCCTTCTGGGCCAAGGGCGACCTCACCTGGGACTTCACCTTCTACGACACCAACGGCACCATCATCGGAAGCTTCGGCAGCTCAACAGCCGGAGTGCTGCTCGGTCTCACCCAATTCAACGAACAGTTCACCGTCCCAACCGGCACCACGACCTCCGATCTCTCATTTACCGCGACCTCAACCAGCGCACTCATCGACCTCGTCAGCCTGACCGCAATCGAACTTTGCGATACACCACCAGAGGCACCAGCTAGCGACGACCAAACGATCAATCCAAGCTTCACCGGCTGAAGATCCTTAAGGGGCGCTCGCTATGCAGATTTTCGTCATGACACTCACCGGTAAGACGATCACGCTTGAGGTCGAAGCTTCCGACGCGATCGAGAATGTCAAACAGAAGATTCAGGACAAAGAGGGTGTCCCGCCCGATCAGCAGAAGCTGACCTTCGGCGGCAGAGAGCTTGAAGACGGCAGAACTCTGCAGGATTACAACATCCAGAAAGAGTCGACCCTTCACCTCGTTCTCCGCCTACGAGGAGCCACGACAGGCGTCGTTACCTATCAACAGATAGATGAAGCGCCGCCCATCCTCGCTACCGATGGACTTTCCCCTCAGATCGCAGCAAACGCGCAGCTCGCAATCCTCGCCCTGAATGCAACCATGACACAGGGCGACATCGAGCTTTCACCGGGAACCTACGAGTTCTCCTTCTGGGCCAAGGGCGACCTCACCTGGCGTTTCGACTTTGAGGACACGCCAAACGGTACGCAACTGGGGGTGGCAACTGGTTCAACAACCGGATCCCCAATCGGCCTCACTCAGTACACCGAAAGAATCGTCGCTCCCGCAGGGACAACAGTTTGCGATCTTTGCTTCACCGCAACTGCAACAGGGGCACTGATTGACCTAGTGAGCCTTGTCGCCCTCGCCGAATGCGAACCGGCGACTACCGACGCTGCCACAACTGATCCGACGGTGAATCCAAACTTCACTGGTTGAGCATCAGCCTTCGAGGCGGCGGCGCAAGTCCTCGACGTCGGCCATGACCACACTCGCGTCGAACGGCGTGTTCCACGCCGCGCCTGCGCATTCCCTGTAAATGCGATGAACGTTGGCCGCTAAGCGCCAGGGCTCATCCCACGTCACCCACGGTCCAAGGTCAATGCCCGAACAACAATCGAGAACCGATTGCCCCGCAGACCATGACGCTTTCGCGTGTGATTGCACTGCCTCGAAATACCGACGAGCGTCGCGCAGTCCCTCGAGATCGCACACTGGTCCATGGCCCGGAACAACAAACTGTGGTCCAAGTTCTTCAACCAGTCGTAACGCGGCGATCCAGTTGTCGGTGGAACCTTCCCAACCAATTGGAGCACATTTATTGAACAGCACGTCACCCATGAGAACCACGCCCTCTTCGGGAACGTGCACGACAAGGTCGCCTTCGGTGTGTGCCGGCCCCACGTAGAGCAAGTCGACACGAACGCCATCAAGATCAAGCGTGAGGTTGGAATCGATCACCGTGGTCGGTGGGGTGAGTACGACATCGGAGAAGTTGAAGTCCGCCCACTCTTCGTGAATTGATCGCATTGACTCTGGCGGATCGGCCATTGTGCGGATCATTTCCGCGTGCTCAGGCGTGAAGTCCGAAAATCGAGATGCGCATCCACGATGAGCGATGATCTCAGCACCAGCGAACACTTGATTGCCCCAGCAGTGGTCGCCGTTGTGATGGGTGTTCACCAAAGTGCCGGGTTGTTCGGGAAGCACTTCGGCGTAGAGCGCTGCTAGTTCTTTGGTCAGCCGGACGTCGTACAACGAATCGACAACAAGGCCCTGACCAGACGAGACCAGCCCAGAGTTTGACCATCCGGTCCCCGTGCGAGCTTGCTCAGCGGCATAGACGTGTTCGGTGAGTTGAATCCGAGACAAAGACGACATGACGCCATTCAACACGAACAGCCAGAAGTTCGCTCTGGGACGATGCAGGGCCGATGAGAACATGACATCGTTGCTATCGAAAAGGGGGAACATGTGGCTTTGAAAGTTGCAGTGTGGGGAACTGGTGGTGTGGGAACGCACGCCGTACGAGCGATTGCTCGACGGAGTGATCTCGAACTCGTGGGCGTTTGGGTGCATTCCCAGGACAAGGTCGGAATCGACGCCGGGACTCTTGTCGGCATCGAGCCTCTTGGCGTAAAAGCCACCAACGATGCCACTGCGATTCTCGCCCTTGACCTCGATTGCATCGTGTACACCGCAAGCGGCCCAACACTCGATGCCGGCGCTCTTCCCGATTACGAGCGCTTTCTCGGAGATGGCGTCAACGTGGTTACCGTCACCAGCCCCGCACTGGTCTACCCGCCTTCGTATCCAGAGCGCGCCCGCACGCGACTCGAAACTGCGGCGATCAACAGTCACTCAACGCTGTATGCCTCTGGCATCGAACCCGGATTCGCTGCCGATCAATTCCCACTGGCCATGCTCACGATGTCGAGTTCAATCCGCTCGGTGCGCGTGCAAGAACTCTTCACCTATGACACCTACCCGGTTGAGTTCACGATGCGTGAAGTGTTCGGTTTCGGAAAGCCCATGGATCACCTGCCCATCATGGCGAGCACCGGCGCACAACTCATGACCTGGGGACCTGTTGTACGACTTGTTGCTGCCGGACTTGGCGTCGAACTCGACGAGATCCGCGAAACGTGGTTTCAGGAGCCAACGCCACGTGACCTCGACACCGCCTTTGGTCCTGTCGCTGCCGGAACCGTTGGTGCCGTTCGATTCGAAACCATCGGTGTCATTAACGGGCGCGAGGCAATCATCGTTGAACACATCAACCGCTTGAAGATGGACCTTGTCCCCGAGTGGCCGAGCGCTCCGCGAGATGGCACCTATCGGGTCATCATCGATGGTGAACCGAGCTTGACCTGCGAACTTCTCATCGGAAGTGCGACTGATTTCTACGAATCAGGAATGTTGGCAACGGCTATGCGCATCGTGAACGCCATCCCGTTTGTCGTTGATGCGCCGCCTGGGCTGGTGAGTTCCCTCGATCTTCCATTGACCACACCACGCAACGCGTTCGACTGACACACTCTCTGGGATCGCACACAAACTTTTGAGGACTCCGTGACCCGCACTGCCATCACCAATGCAACGATTGTCACTGTCGACGCAAACAACTCAGTGATTCACGGCGGAACGATAGTCATTTCCGACGACACCATTGCCGAGGTGCTCCCTGCGGGGGTCGCGCCGATGTCGGCAATCGATCACACCGTTGATGCTGCTGGCGGAATTGTGATGCCCGGGCTCATTAATGCGCACACTCATCTCGCGATGACAGCGTTCCGTGGCTTCGCCGACGATGTCGACCTTCAAGACTTTCTCGGCAAGCTCTTCCCCGCCGAAGCAAAGATCATGTCTGATCGCCATGTTCGTGTTGGCGTACGTGCCGCCTTCGCCGAAGCAATGCTTTCGGGCTGCACTGCCGCTCTCGACATGTATTGGTACCCCGACGCCAGCATTGATGAAGCACGCAAGGCCGGATTCCGCCTTCAAACCGGCCCACTCTTTATTGGTTCCGATGGCCCCGACAACATTCCATTCGACCGGCGAATCGCAAACGCAAACGATTCCGCGCCGCACTCGTGGATCCTTGCGCATGGCACCTACACCATGGACCCAACGCAACTTGCCGCGGCGGGAGAACTCGCAGTTGATAAAGGTGCGCGCTTTCACATTCACGCTTCGGAAAACGCAGGTGAGGTTTCCGACGTTCAGGGCCGTTATGGACGCACGCCCGTTGAACTCCTTGACGACAACGGACTTCTTCGCGCCGGCACGGTTCTGGCCCACGCTGTCGTGCTCACCGACGCCGAGATCGCGCGGATTGCGCAAACCGGGACGGCGATCGCTCATTGCCCAAGTTCCAACATGAAGTTGGCGTCGGGGTTCTGTCGTGTTCCCGAATTACTCGCCGCAGGAGTGACCGTTGGGCTCGGCACCGACGGGCCGTCATCGTCGAATGACCTCGATATGTTCACCGCCATGCGCGTTGCGGCGCTCATCCATAAGGGCAACCGCCTCGACCCCACTGCCATTCCGGCAACGACGGTTCTGCGCATGGCCACGATGGGCTCAGCGACGGCGCTCGGCATCGATGACCTCGTGGGTTCGATCGAGGTCGGCAAGAAGGCCGACCTTGTGCGTCTTGATCCCTCCTCGCCATCGCTCACGCCGGTCTATGACCCAATCTCCACGATTGTCTATGCCGCCTCTCGTGCCGATGTCGTCGATGTCTGGATCGACGGAAATCCCGTCGTCAAGAACCGAACCTGCACAACGATCGATGTTGATGCTGTGCTTGCCGACCTTCGTGACGAGGCCCGTGCCATCACCGCGTAACCGGGGTGTGTGAGTTACGGAATACGCAAGCCAGAGATATTTCGGCTGATCACCAGGCGCTGAATCTCTGAAGTTCCCTCGAAGATCGTGAAGATCTTGGCATCGCGATGCCAACGCTCGACGGGGTACTCACGGGTGTAGCCGTAGCCACCAAGAATTTGAATGGCTTGTTCAGTCACCCACACGGCAACTTCGCCAGCCTTGAGCTTCGACATTGATCCTTCGCCGGCCTTGAACTCCTTGCGATTCGCGGCCATCCACGCGGCACGATGCACAAGAAGACGAGCGGCATCAATTTCCGTCTTCATGTCAGCCAACTTGAATGCGATCGATTGATTCATGATGATCGGACGACCAAAGGCCTGACGCTCTTTGGCGTATTCAAGTGAGTACTCATAGGCCGCTCGAGCGACACCAAGCGCCTGCGCTCCGACCGCGGGACGTGTGGCTTCGAACGTTGCCATTGCCGGCTGCTTCTGGCCGCTGCTTCCAGATTCGCGAGCACGAGCGAGTTTGTCGTCGAGTTTCTCTTTGCCGCCCAGCAAACAACGACCAGGAACACGAACATCCTCGAGCACAACTTCAGACGTATGCGAAGCCTTGATGCCGTGCTTCTTGTACTTCTGCCCCATCGACAAACCCTTGGTGCCAGGAGGAACAACAAACGATGCTTGACCACGACCCTTAAGTTCCGGATCAACCGCAGCAACAACGACATGAATGTCGGCGATACCACCGTTGGTAATCCACGCCTTTGTTCCGTTGATGACCCATTCATCGGTCTTCTCGTCGTACACCGCACGTGTGCGCAACGA
>JAEMTX010000134.1 GCA_016462055.1 Acidimicrobiia bacterium
GCACCGAGCAATCGCGTTCGTACATCACGAAACCTTTGGTCCCCTTCATCGGTTGCGAGATCAATCACTCGCAAAATCGAACGGTGACGTTCCCATAACGCGATGAAAGCATCCGCAACAGCGATCGACGCGTCCCACCCGTGAGCGTCAGTCCAATCATGAGCTTCGATCAGTGATGCAAGTTCCGGACCAGAAACATCGACCGTCGCTCCTGCGAGCGAAAGCACAGCATCTTCTGCAGTCGCAAAGTACTGGTAAAACGTCGCCGGCGAGGTCCCCGCTCGGCGAGCAACGTCAACCACAGTTAATTCCCGATACGTGCCTTCTTCAAGGAGTTCAGCGATAGCGGTGAGAAATCGCTGCCGCGTTGCTTCACCCCGGCGCCCAAGTTGCCGGTCTGCGTCTGGAATCGGCAGAGCAGTCACGATTCCGCCTTACCCAAGTCCAGAGTCACGACCATGCGTTGACGACATCGTCTGTGGTGACCACCGTCGAGATCATTTGGTAGGTGTTGTCAAGCAACATTTCGGAATAGTCAGCAGGCACACCTGCAACGGCATCGCGCGGCACAACAACTTGATAACCGATGTTGACTAAGCCAATTGAAAGTCCCATAAGCGCAACGTTCACTGACACGCCGATGACGACAACCGTCTGAATACCCAGATTGCGCAGAACCGGATCGAGATCAGTGCCTCCGATGGGATCGAGTCCGTGGTAGCGACCAAGAATCAGATCGTCAGGAGAATGAGCGAATTCGTCGATCGGCATCGCAAGATGACTACCCGGTTCCATTGCGACTGCTCCATGCTTCTGCATGGCAACGAACAATCGCCCGTTGGTGTTGCCACCCCGATAGTCAGGGCGACGCCAAAACACCGCGTGCACAACTTGTACGCCGGCGACTCTGGCCGCGTGAAGCAACCGGGCGCCATTAGGAATCGCTTGAACTCGGGCGGCGTCGGCCAACTCCGGCAGCGAGGTGTCGGGACCAAGCACACCGTTCTGACATTCAGAGGTCACCACTGCAGTGGTGTTTGGGTCAATCAGAGTTCGCAGATCAAGTGCCACGTGGATCACCTTGGCCCTTTGCCCGCTCAGAGCGAACAAGGCCTTTTGGGGAGAAGGAAGAAGGACGGTTCTACCCCACGACCGCGCGTCCCGCACGCCTTCTCGCCTGTAGTTACCGCTCAGTAGGTTCCTTGCGATAGACAATGCCCACGAAGGGCCCCGTCTGGCCCGCCCCGCCGGAACCGTCCGGCGTTCCGTGCACCAAGGAGCTGTCATGCCCGAAGCAGTCATCGTTTCGACCGCCCGTTCACCAATCGGTCGTGCCCATAAGGGCTCGCTCACCCAGGTCCGACCTGACGATCTCGCGGCCACAATCATCCGTGCCGCTCTCGACAAGGTCCCCTCACTTGACCCAACACTCGTCGAAGACATCATGCTTGGCTGCGCGCAGCCTGCAGGTGCCCAGGGCTACAACATCGCTCGCGTTGTTTCGGAACTCGCAGGCATGGGCCACATCCCCGGCGTCACTGTTAACCGTTACTGCTCTTCGTCACTCCAGACCATTCGCATGGCCGCACACGCGATCAAGGCTGGCGAGGGTGACATTTTCGTCTCCGCTGGTGTTGAAACCGTGAGCCAATTCGGTCTCGGAATGTCCGATGGCATGCCCGGCACACATAATCCGCTTATGGGTGCTGCGGAAGCTCGCACCGCCGAGCGTGCAACGGGTGGTGCTCCAGTTTGGGCGCCGTTCGCCGCTGGCATCTCCGACTACTACCTCGGCATGGGTCAGACCGCAGAAAATGTTGCTCAGTTCGAAAACGTTTCACGTGAAGAGCAGGACGAATTCGCAGCACAGTCTCAGCAGCGTGCCACGGCAGCCCTTGAGCGCGGCTTCTTCGAACGTGAGATCACGCCGATCCACACCGTCGATGCCGATGGCAACCCCGTTGTCGTAAAACAGGACGACTGCATCCGCGCCGGAACGACCAAAGAAAAGCTCAGTGAGCTCAAGCCCGTGTTCCGTCCGGACGGAACTGTCACCGCCGGCAACGCCTGCCCGCTCAATGACGGCGCTGCTGCTGTCATCGTCATGAGTGACACCAAAGCCAAGGAACTCGGCCTCACCCCTCTCGCTCGGATCATTTCCTCGGGCGTTAGCGCACTCAATCCCGAGATCATGGGCCTCGGCCCAGTCGAAGCCTGCCGTCAGGCCATGGCTCGCGCCGGCATGAGCATCAACGACATTGACCTCGTCGAGATCAACGAAGCATTTGCTGCGCAGGTTGTTCCGTCGGCCAAGCACCTCGGTATCAGCTGGGACAAGCTCAACGTGAACGGCGGCGCAATTGCGCTCGGTCATCCCTTCGGCATGAGCGGCGCCCGCATCATGGCCACGCTCCTCAATGGCCTTGAGGACACCGGCGGCAGCATCGGCATGGAGTCGATGTGCATCGGTGGCGGCCAAGGCATGGCCATGATTATCGAGCGTCTCTCGTAATCATCTTCAGATCTACAAGACGAAGGCCCCGCCTCGGCGGGGCCTTCGATCGTTTTGTGCCTCCTGCGAATTAATCGATGAAGGGTGGAAACGGCGACGAAGGAGCGGGGACCGCATACATCTCACGAATCTTCGAAATCGGCAGATGCGCCATCGACAGATGATCGGCCCTTGAGAAGTCTCCGGAACACTTCGAACCGCGCTCGAATCCTTCGAAGACAAGTTCGGGGGCACCTTCTCTTGTAAGAACTCCAGCTTTGGCCGCAAAATCGGATGTGCCTGAACTGATTCCGACTTCATAGGCGGCGAGTCCTGTGAGAAAAACCATCCAGTGCTCATCAGAATCGTTCATTGCCAACTGCATTGCTGAAAGTGCAACTTCTTCCGGGCCAGTCGGTCCGAACCCAGCGATGAGATGGGTCATGTCGTGGCCAACAAAGAAGGCGGGATTGTCAACGCCTTCGCCAGGAAATTGAAACTTGTATTCCATATAGAACTCGACGTACTCGCGACCAAGGGTCCCGCGAGGAAGTTGAGCCAACTGTTTCAGCATTGCCACGAGTTCAGGATCTACCGCGCCGATCCGCTCGTACCGCTCAAGAAGCACCGCTTCACTGAGCTTTATTCTCGCCGAAGACCAAGCAAGCCAGAAATGATCGGCTGCATCTTCATGAGATTCTCTAACTAGCTCGCGTGCAAGTTTGAGCCCCGTGTCATCGATCTCTCCGATCGCTGACGCGTATGCATCAACTCGAACGACCTGTTCCTCTGAGAGCGGATGACGACAGAGTTCGAGCAACACAAGGAACATACGCAAACGACGGTGAACGACCTCGTCGGAACGAAAAACCTCTGCTTCCTCGAGACTCATTGCCTCAAGCGACGTGACATCGATATCAGGACGATGCCAAATGTTGTGCACAACCAGTTCAAGGATCCGGCGCTGCTCCGCCGTCCCCCCGTCACCAAGATCAATAGATGAGGCCAACAATCGTGCTGCTGGCTCAACGAGGTCGGACCTACTGTTCAGCGTCAATGTCATAGTGGCTGACATTAACGAAGAAGCAGCCCGAAGTGTTTGGGACACTCCCACACCGGGCGCACCACCCGATGTGGGGGCTCAGCGATCAGCAAGAAGCGATTGATCAAGTTCTGCAAACCAAGAAATGCCGGGCGACTGGCCTACCATCAGAAACTGGGGCGATCCGCACCAATTAGCGAGGACCACACGTGATCGACGAAGAACTCCATGCAGTTGGGCGCGAGATCTCAGCAATCGCTCAGCGCGACCCCAACCGACCAGCGATTGTCACATCCAACGGTGAGACGATCACGTACGGCGAACTTGAATCGTCGGTTGACGCACTCGCTTCAGCATTTGCTGCCCATGGCCTCGAACCAGGCGATGTGGTTGCCGTGCTCTCCACCAATCGACCTGAGTGGATGATTAGTTACGAGGCAGCGCTGCGCGCTGGTCTCACACTGCTCCCGGTCAACTGGCATCTTGAAACCGATGACGTGCAGTACGTCCTCAATGATTCGGGCGCACGAGCCCTCGTTGCCGAATCCGTCTTTGCTCACCAAGCGAGCAGTGCCCCAGACGCCATCACTCTTCGCATCTCCATTGGCGACCCGATTGAAGGGTACCTCCCGTGGGCCGACGCGCTCACGTCTTCACCTTCTCCCGCTCCCGTGCGTCAACGCGGAACACAAATGATCTACACCTCGGGCACTACCGGTCGACCAAAAGGCGTCCGCCACTCCCCCCAGCCTTCCGCTGCTGCAGCCGCGGCCGGCAAAGCAATGGTGGGTATGTTCGACATGAACGGCGACGACGGCGACTCCATGCTGTGCACCGCTCCGCTTTATCACTCCGGGCCAAGCCGCATCTGTCTTGAGTGGCCTCTCGGTGCTGGCGTCACCGTCGTCGTCACCAGTCGATTCGAGCCATTTCAAGTTCTCGAACTCATTGATCGTTACGCGATCACCCACGCCTTCTTTGTGCCAACCATGTTCAACCGAATGCTGGCGGTACCCGAGCGGGAATCATTCGATGTCTCAAGCCTGCGATTTGTTCTCCATGGAGCGGGCCCGTGCACCGTCGCAACGAAACAAGCCATGTTCGACTGGTTCGGCCCTGTCATCCACGAAATGTACGCAGCGAGCGAGGGACCAGGAACATGGATCACTCCCCTCGAGTGGCTCGCACATCCCGGCAGCGTTGGACGCATTGATGCCGCCCGACTTTGTATTCGACGCGACGACCGCTCCCCGGCCGAAGCCGATGAACTGGGCACAGTGTGGTTCTTTAGCGCCACGGCATTCCGCTACCACGGCGACGACGCAAAAACGCAATCCACCTATGACGAAAGCGGTCAGTGGTACACCGTCGGAGACCGAGGCCATATCGATCCCGATGGATACCTCTACCTCGCCGGCAGAACCGCCGAGTGCATCATCAGTGGCGGCGTCAACATTTACCCAGCCCGCATCGACGAGACACTTGCAATCACTCCCGGGGTGCTGGATGGGGCTGCGTTCGGACTTCCCGATGAAGAGTTCGGCGAGATTGTTGCGGCCGCGATCGTTCTTCCGTCCGGAGCCGATCCCAAAAAGGCAATCGAAACAACCATCGCGTTCTGCAAAGAGCAATTGGGCTCTCAGCTAACCCCAAAACGAATTTTTGTGGTGGACGAACTGCCCCGAAGCGACGCTGGGAAACTGTACCGATCTCGCTTAGTCCAGCAATTCACCGAGGCGTAACGCTCGCCCCGAATTAGTTGCGATCGAGCTGCGAAAGATCTCGAATTGCACCTCGTGC
>JAEMTX010000346.1:0-941 GCA_016462055.1 Acidimicrobiia bacterium
CCACCGATCAGATTCGGTCGCGAACAATTGAACTTCTCGAGCAGATGCTCGAGCGCAACGGTGTGAACCATGACGACATCATTAGTGTCCTGTTCACGGCCACCGACGACATTCATTCGATGTTCCCTGCGTCGGCAGCTCGTGACATTGGTTTCGGAGATATCCCGCTGATCTGTGCTCGAGAACTCGATATTGAAGGCGCAACGCCACTTTGTATCCGTGTCCTGATGCATCTGACTACCACCGTGTCTCGATCAGACCTGCGTCATGTGTACCTCGAAGGCGCAAGCGGTCTACGTGACGACCTCCCGGAGTGACGTCGTGAGTCCAACTACATCAAAGCAATCCGCCCTGATTGTCGGTGTCGGGCTCATCGGCGGTTCCATCGGTCAGAGACTCCGAGAATCTGGTTGGCGCGTCGTCGGGCGTGATCATTCATCTAGATGTCTTGAGCGCGCTCTTGCCGTGGGGGCTATCGACTCCATTGCCCCCGATGGTTTTGTCGCTGATATCGACCTCACTTTCGTGGCGACCCCAGTTGGGGCCATTGCTGACGAGGTTGCGACCGCACTTCGAGACACCGATGGGCTGGTCACCGATGTCGGAAGCGTGAAAACGCCCTTGCTATCGCTTATGAGTAATTCGCGCTTCATCGGCGGCCACCCGATGGCAGGCTCCGAGCAAGAGGGCGTCGAAGGCGCACGCCTAGATCTCTTTGAAGGGCGCACATGGGTTCTCACCCCGGTCGACACAACCGATGACGATGCGTTAGCGACGGTTCGAGGGATTGTCTCGGGTTTCGGAGCGGAAGTTGTTTCACTGCCGCCCGAACGACACGACTCGATGGTCGCAATTGTTTCGCATGTTCCCCATCTCACCGCTGCGAGCCTTATGGGCTTGGCCGATGAACGTTCAAGTGAACACCGGGGCCTGTTGCGTTT
>JAEMTX010000346.1:951-1515 GCA_016462055.1 Acidimicrobiia bacterium
CTCGTATCGCCGCAAGTCATCCAGGCATTTGGCCAGATATCTGCGCTGAAAATCGTGAGGCGATCGTGACTGAACTCGATCGGTTGTTGTCAACTCTTACGACTGTTCGTCGGATTGTTGAAGAAGGCGATCGTGATGGGCTGGTTGCGGTGCTTGAACGTGCGCGCAATGCCCGCCTTGCGCTTCCGGCACGATTTGCCCGAGCGGAAGACCTGGCTGAGCTGCGGATCCCGGTGGCCGATCAAAAGGGTGCTTTGGCCGGAATCACGATGATTGCCACCGAGCTCGACATCAGCATTGCTGACATCGAGATTGCTCATTCGGTGGAGGGCGACGAAGGGGTTGTCATCCTTTTGGTCGAAGCAGCGAACGGAACGATCCTGCGTGATGGACTCACAGAGCGTGGCTACAAAGCGGTGCTGCGGTCACTTGACGGGGCCGAAGAACGCTGATGTCTGATGATCTGAACATTGTTCCCTTCGATGGCCCCATTGACGCGACGGTAACTCCACCCGGTTCGAAGAGCATTACGAACCGGGCATTGCTTGTTGCTGCGCTGGCCTC
>JAEMTX010000135.1 GCA_016462055.1 Acidimicrobiia bacterium
TGTGCTGATCCATGAACGACTTGGAATGACGCATTGTCTGGGGATTGTGGTGATGACGAAGTGAGCGATACGAAGCAAGGCCGGTTGCAGTCGACTTCCATCCACCGTCCATCGAAACGAGATTGATGTTGACGTAAATGATGAGATCGCTCTCGGCGGCGCGCTTGTTGATCTCAACTTCCTCGCCCTTTTCGGTTTCGCCGATAAAGAGAAGGTTGTCGGGATCTTCTGCATCGTGATTGACGAGAAGCCCTTGCGGGGCGAATGCGTCGTAGACACGATCGCCAACTGCGTGACGAAGTTCGTCTTCAGTCATGCGTCGGTGGAGTGCGAGAGCGGCGATGAGCATGACGTCATCGACGCCAGCAGCGGCTGCGAGTTCAAGCACCGCTTCGATGACGCGCTGACGAATGTCGGGTCGCTTCATTGGCGGAAGGGGCAACGAGATGTCGTCGAACGCGATCGTGAGTTTCATGCCCGGCTTAAGCAGAGCGGTAAGCGGTTCACTGTCGCCGATTGGGTTCACGAGCGCGTCGCGAATGGCGCCGTCGGGGTTCTTGAGAGCTTCGATGGGCTCAGCCGGATAGATGACGCGGCTGCGTCCCGGGGGAAGCTTCTCGAGACGGAAACCCTCTCCATGGTGGAAGAGAATTGGTGGCGTCGAACGATCGACGTCGAGGACGAATCCTGGTCTAGGCACGATTTCGTTCCTTTTCATTGCGAAGGTCAAAGGCGATACGAACTGCACCGCGGCCGCCGGCGTTGGCAGCGTGGGTGATGGCGTCTTCGAAGCGGTCAAGGGAGTACGTGGCACTTACGAGTCGACCAAGGTCATTGGCCGCAACAAGTTCAAAGGCAAGATCAAACGTGCGGCGAGGTTCGCCGTTCGGAAGCGTTTCGGTTCCGTAGGCGTAGGCCCCGCTCATGGTGATTTCTCGTTGCCACAAACCGGTGAGGTCAACATGCACATGGCCAGGCATTCCCACCATGGTGATGCGGCCCTTCGGGCGAACAACGGTGAGTGCTTCGGCGATACTGCTCTCGCTGCCGACACAGTCGATGATGTGATCGGCACCGCCGGTGAGACGAACAATGTCACCATCGCCGATGGCGAGTGAGCCAGTGATGCGACGAATGGGTCGAGCAATGTGACCAGAGGAGATGACATGGTCGGCCCCGAATTCACGAGCGAGTTCCTGCTGATGCGGATGTTTGGCAACCGCGATGATCGTGCACTTGCGACCGTAGCGACGCAGGGCCGCAATCGTGAGTAGTCCAAGGGCGCCAGAACCAAGCACAACGACGGTGTCGTCTTCGGCAACGTTGGCGGCGATCGCTCCGTGTACGGCGCACGCAGTTGGTTCCACCATGACGGCGGCTTCGTCGGTCCAGTCGGCGGGAACTGCATGCAACTGGCTGACGTGGGCGATCATGCTGGTTGACCAGCCACCGCCGGTATCGCAGCAGAAGCCGCTTTGCAGGCCGGGGCTGATGTTGCCAAACGCGATGCGTTCGCAATTGCCAAGGTCGCCGCGTGCGCACGCAACACAAACCGGGTCGATGCCGCGTGTGACACAACCAAGAACGGGTTCGACAACAACGCGCCCGGCGGGTACGCCTTCAAACTCGTGTGTGAGATCGGCAACAATTTCGTGACCCGGGATGAAAGGGAACGACACGATCGGTTCGAAATAACGCGAACTGTTGCCGTCGATTGTTGCGAGGTCAGAGCCACAAATACCGGTGAGTCGTGGAAGGATCTCGACCCAACCAGGGCCGGGCAGTTGTGGAGTGTCAACGTTGCGGAGCCGAAGCGGCCCGACTTTGGCGCCGCCGCCGGAACTCAGACGGCCGGCGATGTTGGCTGCGGCAAACCGCGGAATGTTTCGCTCGAAGCGCAGGGCTTTCATGCCGTGCCTCCTGGAACGAGCGGATTGGCGAGGCCGCCATGCGCGCCACGACGCGGACCGATGGGAATAAGGCGACGCGGCGAACCAGGAGCCTTCGAGAAGTTCTCGACCAACCAACCGCGCTTGCGAGCGAGGGTGGCGAGACGGGTTTCCGGATTCACAGCGACAGGAAAGCCAACTGCTTCAAGCATCGGAAGGTCAGAACTGGAATCGGCATAGGCGACGGTTTCGCTGAGGCTGAGACCGTGAGACTCGGCGTAGTCGCGCAAGACCTGCGCGCGAGTTTCGCCAGTGGGCGGAACATTGCGGAGTTCTCCGTCGTACCGACCATTCGTCACATTCATCTCTGCGGCGATGATGTCGTCGAAGAGCGGGGCGAGTGGTTTCACCACGAAATCGAGTGCGCCAGTAATAAGCACGGTGCGATGACCGGCCGCTTTGTGTTCGCGGACTCGACGGATTGCTTCGGGGAATGACTTTGACAAAATCAGTCGACTGAACATTTCGGCTGAGTCTTCGTCGATCTGTTGCAACGGGGCTCCGTCGTAACGTCGATAGAAGAAACGGAGAAAGTCGGTGCGGTCTTTTCGATCAAGCGAGAGCAGCGAGGGCCCTTCAGCGATCATCTTCGCAATGAAGCGCAGACGCTGATCTTTCGGCATGCGTCGTGTTGCGAGATACGCATAACTGGCAACGACATTCGATGCAATGAGCGTGTTCTCAAGATCGAAGGCGGCAAGTTGACGCTCGGGAGCAAGGATCTGCCCGCGAAGTCGGTCGGTACGTGTGGGGCCAGTCTTTCCGCCGGGAGTTGTGCGGACGCGAGCGGCCTTAACGACTGACGGCAGATGGATCTCGTTGACGAACGAATCCCACTCAATGACTCGGGGATCGAAGCAGAAGTCGCGCTGGTCGTCAGCGGTTTGGTTGCCCCACAACGCAAGGAGACGATCGAGTCCGTAAATGGCCTCGCATTCGGCGTAAGCGCCGTAAATCTCGACATACCCAAGTGCTCGCTCGGCCTCTTCACGCTTTTCTTCAACAGAAGCGCCCCACTCGGCTTGTTTGCCGCGTAAGGGAAGAGCGTTCAGAACACTTTCGGCGCGGGTCAAGGTTTTCGTGGCCCGCTCGAGTTGGGTTTTGACGCGACCACGACCGGGGAACGTCCAGGTCGGAACAATGATCGGTTGACCCTTGGGGTCATAAAGCGGACGCTGCTGAAACCATTCGCTCACGAGATTCACGAGGCGGCGGTAATGAAGTGGGTTCTGAGAACCCGAAGCAACCTGGATGACTTCTGGTTCGGCTTCAGGGCCCTTTGCCGCAACAGCAATGATCGCGGCGGAAACGAGATCGACGGGAATCACGTCGACAACGCCTTCGGGAACGCCAGGGAATTCCTTTAGAAGGCCGCGCGCATAACTGATGATGATCGGCTCGGCCATGCGGAAGCCGCGGATCCAACCCGGAACTGGTTCGGCAAGAGCGGATTCGATGATCGACGGACGAACGATGCTGACGGGAACATTGCCGCGAGTTTCCACGAGAGCGCGTTCGCCGAGCGCCTTTGTGTAGGCATACGCGTCGGGCCAACCCAACGATGCGGCGCGGGCGCGACCAGCTTCGACCATGCGGTCTGCCACCCAACGGTCGCGCAGTTGCTCGGTCTTTTCGGCAAGAAGGGGAGTGCCCGCAGCGCCGAGTTCACGACGCGCTTGCTTACGGAATTCCACAAGTTTCTCAGGCGTACGGCTGATGGCTTCAGCATCACGACGGGCGCGACGTGCACCTTCAACTTCAGCGCGCCAATCAACATCGATAAAGAAATGGCTCTGATCAACAAGTTGTTCGGGAGCGGCACCGCGATGGTTGCCCGCGACGTAACACGTCGAAACGGCAACAAGATGTGGCGTAACGCCCAATTCGTTGCAGACTGCGGCGATTCGAGTGGGGCCAAGAAGGTTGACTTCAACGGCCGAATCGAGTGGGGAGTCGAAACTCACCGATGCGGCGGAGTGAATGATGGTGTCGCAACTGGCGAACATCGCACGACCGGCATCGTCGAGACCAAGCCCATCGCGGCTCACATCGCCGGCGACAGACGTAATGCGGCGGGCGGTCATCTCGGCAAAGCCCTCTTTGCCAAGTTCGGCACGCAAACGATCGAAGGCGTCGTTCTTCAGAATCTCGCGAGCCACGCGTTGTTCGACAGTGGAACGCCGACCTGGACGCACCAGCAACACGATCTCGCAATCGGGCACTGATCGGAGCAGTCGCTCAAGCAGGTTGGTGCCGAGGAAACCGGTGGTGCCGGTGATGAAGAGCCGTTTGCCGGCGAGTGCTTCACGAATCACGAACAAAAACTTACCACTTGGTAAGTGAATCGTCTATACTTCTCTTATGGCCGCCGTCGTCACCAGTCCCCCCAGGGGATCCCGAGCCGCTCGAACCAGAGCTACCGAGGACCGAATTCTGTCGGTGGCCCTTGAATCGTTTGGCACAAAGGGCTTCGATTCGGTCTCGCTCGACGATTTGGCCGCAGATCTTGGGATCACCAAACAAGCGATCCTCTATCACTGGTCCTCGAAGCGGGCCCTGCTTGATGCGGTGATCGACCGAGCCGCTCTTGAACTCATCATCGAGTTCGACGGAGCGTTGTCGGAAGAGGGTTCAGGCTGGAGTCGTGTCGAGTCGATCGTGCGTCGCATCTTCCGCGTGGCCATGCGTCGTCCCGAACTGCTCGGGTTTATTCGCGAGATCAGCCGTATCGGTGGAGATGCCTCGTTGCGAGTGACTGCCGATCTCGAGCCGTTCGTTTCTCGTGCGACTACCTACTTCGAACGAGAAATGGACGAGGGTCGCATTCGACGTTGTGACTCAGGCTTGTTGCTTGTGTCGGCCTATTCAACTGTTCTTGGTGCGGCAACCGAAGTCGAAGTGTTACGCGCTGTTGGTATTGAACCCACATTGCGAAGCACCGTCGTGCGTCGTCGTGAGTTGTTGTCGTTTCTGCATGCGGCAATGGTTGCCCCGCAGGCGCTGAATGCTCAGGTGCCGCGGTAACGAGAAACGGTGGCGTGGCGTTCGATCGCTAGGCTCACGAGTTCATCGATGAGTGCCCGGTAGGGAAGGCCGCTGGCCTGCCACATTTGCGGGTACATAGAAATCGGCGTGAATCCGGGAATCGTGTTGATTTCATTGAGTAGCCAGCCACGGCCGGGGCTCTCAAAGAAGAAATCAACCCGTGAAAGGCCTTCGGCTCGATACGCCCGAAACACCCGGCAGGCCAATTCGCGAACTTCAGTTGCTTCGTCCTCGGAGAGAGCCGCAGGGATGTGTAATTGAGCAGCACCTGTTACATATTTGTCTTCAAAGTCGTAGAAGTCGGCGCCGGCAACGATCTCGCCGG
>JAEMTX010000347.1 GCA_016462055.1 Acidimicrobiia bacterium
GCAGACCGGCCCCTACGCCAAGGCTGCGGGCCATGACATGAACTACATCGCCATTGGTGGCGCGCTTGGGGCCATTGGTCGTCCCGATGAGCGCCCGCAACCCCCATTGAACTTGGTAGGCGACTTTGGCGGCGGCGGCATGCTGCTGGCTTTTGGTATCGCGTGCGGGATCATCGAAGCACGCGTGTCGGGCAAGGGCCAGGTCGTCGACGCAGCCATGGTTGACGGCACTGCAGTGCTCACAACGTTCATGCACGGTTTCATGGCGATGGGTCTTTGGAGCGATGAGCGTGGCGTCAACATGCTCGACACGGGCGCTCACTACTACGAGGTCTACGAATGTTCCGACGGGAAGTTCCTCTCTGTTGGCGCCATCGAGCCACAGTTTTATGCCGAACTACTCGAGAAGATCGGCCTCGCTGGCGACGAAGAATTCGCAAAGCAAAATGATCGCTCGATGTGGCCGCACTTGAAGGAACGACTTGCTGCGGTGATTGCAACAAAGACTCGTGACGAATGGGCTGCGATATTCGATGGCTCAGACGCCTGCGTCGCTCCCATCCTTTCGCTTGTGGAGTCGACCACGAATGCGCACACGGTTGCGCGCAAAACGTTCGTTGAAAACGCTGGCGTGGTGCAGCCGGCGCCGGCGCCACGGTTCTCGCGAACCGAGGCCAGCATTCAGCGTCCGCCTTCACATCCTGGTCAGCACACTGATGAGGTATTGAAGGAATGGGGCGTCGCTGACGACGCTCGTTTGGCAGTACTTCGATCTGAAGGGGCAATTGCCTAATGGCAACGCTTGTTTGTTTCCACGCTCACCCTGACGATGAGGCGATCGCCACTGGTGGGTTGATGACGCTTGCGAAGCGAGATGATCACGAGGTTGTTCTCGTTTTGGCCACTCGTGGCGAACAAGGTGAACCGCAGCCCGGCGTTCTGAACGATGGAGAGCCACTGTGGGAGCGCCGCGTTGTTGAAACCCATCAGGCGGCCGAACTTATGGGTCTCGATCGTGTCGAGTTCCTTGGCTACGAAGACAGCGGAATGATTGGTGAACCCACTAATGAAAATCCGTTGTGTTTCTGGCAGGCCGATGTGGAAGAGGCCTCTCAGCGTCTCGCAAAGATCCTTATCGATGTCGATGCTGATGTGCTCACGATTTACGACTCCCACGGTGGTTACGGACATCCTGATCACATCCAGGTGCACCGTGTTGGAAAACGTGCAGCGGAAATCGCGGGTGTAGATCGCGTGTTCCAATCGACGATGAACCGCGACCGCATCATGAAGCAAATGGCCGAGAATGCTTCGCTCTTTGAAAATGACGTTGAGGGTGAGCTTGAAGGCGAGACCGTCGAACAGATGCGCCAGCGTGCCGCAGCTGCTGATCGGGGTGAATTCGGTTCGCCCGAAGCCGTCATTACCCATGCGGTTGACGTTGCTTCAGTGGTGGACGTGAAGAAGGCCGCTATAGCTGCTCATCGCAGCCAGATCGGGCCCGACTCGTTC
>JAEMTX010000136.1 GCA_016462055.1 Acidimicrobiia bacterium
CACTAGATCAATAAGTGCACTTGTTGATGTCGCGAGAAATGAGAGATCGCAGATTGAGGTACCTGCGGGGATGGAAATTTGCTCGGAGAATTGCGTGAGGCCAGGGAGAGCTCCACTTGTCGATCCGGTGATCGTGCCGTTTGGGTTGCCATTGGCATCGTGAAAGGTGAAGCGCCACATGAGGTCGCCTTTGGCCCAGTAGGAGAACTCGTAGGTGCCTGGTGACAGCTGAATGTCGCCCTGAGACATAGTCGCATTGAGTTCGAG
Organism: Acidimicrobiia bacterium; assembly: GCA_016462055.1. GTDB lineage: Bacteria > Actinomycetota > Acidimicrobiia > Acidimicrobiales > Acidimicrobilacustridaceae > Acidimicrobilacustris. The sequence continues at coordinate 268 of JAEMTX010000136.1, forward strand.
AATTGCGAGTTGCGCATTTGTGACGATCTGAGGCGACAGCTCATTGCCAGCAAGCACCGGTGGTGTCTCGCCCATCTCTTGATAGGTGACGACACCTGCTGAGGGTCGCAGGCGCACTACTAGATCAAGGGTTGACTCTTTCTGGATGTTGTAATCGGAAAGGGTGCGGCCGTCTTCGAGCTGCTTGCCGGCGAAAATCAGTCGTTGCTGATCGGGTGGTATTCCCTCTTTGTCTTGGATTTTCTGCTTGACGTTTTCGATCGTGTCCGATGGCTCAACGTCGAGCACGATGGTTTTCCCAGTGAGGGTTTTGATGAAGATCTGCATCGTTACGGGTTCCTTTGCACGACGGCAGTGACGTGACGGGCTGTTTCGAGTCCGGGGAGTGTTTCTGCGGTCCCGTCGGCGGCTGTGTGAAATGGATGGGGTGCGGGAGTTGGTTCAATAAAGGTCGCGAAACCATTGTGTTCGAGATCGTCGAGCAACTCGCGCAAGGGATTAGAGCCATCGGTAAACGACAGTTCCGCGCACAGAGCGATGAAGGTTCCGCTGGGGGCAAGAAGCTCGGTGCCCTCGAGGATGAATCGACGGGGAAGTTCAAATCCGGTCTCACCGCCTTGGGAGTAAATGCGTCCAACGGCGCGGTGCGCGGGAACCCACGGGGAATTGATACAAACAAAGTCAAAAGTTCCCGGTCGAAGCCCAGCGGCAACATCGTTGGTCACAACGTGCATTCGCGACTTTGCGGAATCGGGAAGAAGTTCTCGACTGAGTTGTGCAGTCTGCGTTGCTCGTTGGTTGATGTCCGTGGCGACGACTGTCTCGTATCGCGAGGTGAAGAACGCGGCGACAAGGCCGGTACCAGTCCCAAGGTCGATGGCGCGCTTTCCATAGAGTCCGTATTTCCACGCTTGGTCGCGCAACAGCCATGTGTCGGTTCCTGCGTAGACACTGTCGACCGGAACGTCATCGGCCGAATCGAGGAACGGCAGAATCGCCATTGCTTTGCCATCGGAAAGCACTTCGAAGGAAAGCGAGAATCGACGTTCCTCGGTGATCGTGGCAAGGCCAGTTTCAAGAAGTGCCACAAGCGACTGTGGCCCCCCAAGGAAACGTGCGGCCATAGCGACGTCGGTGTACTTGCCTAGTGCGAGTTCGGCGAGGGCTGCATTCTTTTCATCGTCAATCTGCAGTCGACCGAATCGGTTTATGAAGCCAGCATGTGCGAGATGTTGCCCAAGTTCCTGAAGCGCGTGACGAGCACTGGGCGAATTGAGAGCGGTCTCTGGCGCCCATTTCGTACGCAAAGTGCTGTCAGAGATCACGGCGGCGGAGGCGGAGCGAATGTCCAGTTCGGTGCAGTGGTCCCGGGTGCACCATCTTCGAAGGAGGGGTTCAGAATGAGGTTTGATGGGGGTTGCGCAATTCCGCCAAAATTTGTTTCGTTGTATGGGTCCGACGGATCGTGCCAGTATCCGGTGAAGCCCGCAGCGTCCCCGAGGCAGTCATCGGTGGTGCCAGTGACAGTGGCATTAGCGAGCCTGCCGGGAGCGAGGACCAACGCTCCCACGATGCCTGCGCTGAGGCCTAATGCCTTGCGGCGGCTGATGGCGGAGGAGGATTCCATAGAGAAAATCTAGCAGTCGAAATACGGCGTTCTATGGTCAGTGATGGTGAAGGTCTCAGGCTGCCGTACGATTCCCGAGTCCATACAACGGCGCACCGGCGCCGTGAAGGGGGAGCAGTGGCTCAGCAAATTCCAATGGTCGATTACCTGGTGCTCGGAGACTCTCCGCACCTAGTCGCCAACGAGTGCACCGACTGTGGTGCAAAGTTTTTTGATCGACGCAATGCGTGTGCATCTTGTGGCGGAACGTCATTCAAGAAGACTGACATCGCCACTGACGGCGAGATTCGTTCGTTCACGATCGTCACAGCGTTCATGCCGGGCGCCGACAACTACGTGCCGGTGGTTGTTGACCTTGGCGGCACCAGCGTGCGCGGCCAGCTCATCAACGCACCTGCCGAAGCGGCAAATATTGCGCTCGGACAGAAAGTTCGACTTACGACCTATTCAATCGGCGCCGACACTGCAGGCACCGAGGCCATCAACTACGGCTTCGAGCCGGTGAACTGAGGGGACTGACAATGGCAAACGATGACATTTGGATTCTCGGCATCAACATGACCAAGTTCGGAAAGCATCCGGACAAGGACGTGGTCGATCTTGCTTCCGAGGCCGCGCTCGCTGCGTTGGCCGACGGTGGCGTCACCATCAAAGAGATGGGCGTTCTCGCCGCTGGCAACCTCATGGGTGCTGCGGCAGGTATCGGTCAGCAACTGCAGAAGCAGATTGGTCAGACCGGCATTCCCGTTTTCAACGTTGCGAATGCGTGTGCAACGGGTGCAACCGCACTCCGCACCGTGATCATGGCGATCAAGGCCGGCGAATGCGATATGGGTCTTGCCGTTGGCGTCGAAAAGCTCTCAGGCGCCGGCATGCTCGGTGCCGGTTTCGGCGTTGCTGCTTCCGACGAATGGACACCTTCTGGCCGTTACGGCGCGGTGTCTGGATTCGAAGGCAAGCTCGGCACCGACATGATGCCCGGCGTGTTCGCGCAGGTCGGCATGGAATACCTGCATCAGCATCCCTACGACGGCGCTGACTTTGAACTCTTTGCCGGCATTTCGGCGAAGAATCACTTCAACTCCACCATGAATCCGCTTGCGGCTATTCAGAAGGACATGTCGGTAGAGCAGATCATGGCCGAGCCAATGATCGCTTATCCGAACACTCGTGCAATGTGCTCCGCCAACAGTGATGGTGCTGCGGCTGCGGTCGTTGTATCTGGTGCGAAGTTGCGCACATTGTCGAAGGAACAGCAGAAGCGTGCTGTGAAGGTTTCGGCGTCGGTGCTCACGAGCGATCCGTACCAAGAGGCCTGTCAGATCCTTCCCGATGTCAACACGCTCACCCGTGTTGCTGCCAAGCAGGCCTACGAACTTGCTGGTGTTGGCCCGGACGATCTCGACCTTGTGGAACTTCACGACTGTTTCGCAACCGCCGAACTTGTTCATTACGACAACCTCATGCTGTGTAGCGAAGGCAATGCGGTTGACTTCTTCCTGTCAGGTGCAACCACGCGTGACGGCAAGACCCCAGTGAACGTTTCGGGCGGTCTTGAATCGAAGGGTCATCCCATCGCAGCAACTGGCATCGCCAACATCTGGGAGATCTGTTACCACCTTCGTGGTGAAGCAGGTCCTCGTCAGATCGAAGGCGCCAAGGTTGGCCTGGCCCACGTCATTGGCCTTGGTTCGGCCTGTGGTGTGCACATCCTCGAGAAGTCCGGACTCTGAGACCCAGCATCAGTGGGTCAATCATGAGTTCTCGCCTTCCTGCGTCTGAACGTCGCCAGCAGTTGCTCGATACAGCGCTGGCGACGTTTGCGCGTCTGGGTTACCGCGACGCGTCGATGAACGACATTGCGGATTCTGCCGGCGTCACAAAGCCGGTGCTCTATCAACACTTCACATCGAAACGCGAATTGTTTCTCGAATTGCTGGCCGATGTTGCCGTTCGACTTCGTTCCGCCGTTCGTGACGCAGCGGCATCATCGGCGACCGACGGACCACGAGCTCAGGTCGAAGCGGGCTTCGCTGCTTGGTTCAATTGGGTCGATAGCAATCGCGATGGTTTCACCGTGTTGTTCGATAGCGAAGTTCGTCGCGACCCCGAATTCGCTGAACAAGCAGCCAAAGTGCAACGGGAAATGGCTGACACCGTGGCCGAGTTCATCGTGGCCGAGGGGCTCGGACCCGAACGGCGCCGGTTGTTGGCCTACGGAATCGTCGGACTCGGTGAAAGCACTTGTCGACGCTGGCTCGAGAAGGAAATCGATCTCGATGCTGACGAACTCGCCGTACAGGTGGCAGGCCTTGCTTGGGCGGGTCTCCGCGGCCTTTCGCCAGCCTGAACCGTTACCGGCCGTTTTCGCGGTCGTCGCGTTCAGCGGCTTTCACTGCGTAGCCAGCAACGATTGCGGGGGCGAGTAGTGCGGAGCCAATCGCCATGAGCGCGACAATTATTGTGACGAGGTTGCCGGTAAAAATAGTGAAGAAACCAATGAAGAACAGAACGATGGCAATGGCAAACAGTAAGTAGCCGATGCGTTGTGCCAGTGACGCTGCTCGAGCGATCTTGGCTCGACGGGCGCGTACGGGGTCGTTTGAGTAATCGGGTGAAGCGGTCACGGCAACCAGCCTGCCTCATCGAGAAGGTCAGTCAGTGCCGCTTGCATGATCTCAAGCGAAAGCGTCGATTCCACGACCTCGCGGTTGTGATCGAGAAGCGACAGGTCGGGATCTGCGCTCCAGGTCCTGAACGATTCGAGATTTTCAGGATCAAACCACGTGAATCCGAGGGATCGGAGTTCTTCGGCGACGGGGTAATGGCTGACGATTGCTGGCCGGCGGTGAATTGCCGCGTCGATCGGTGGATTGCCAAAGCCTTCCCATGTCGAAGGGAAAACCACGACGTCGCTGGCGGCGTACATGTCCGCAAGCGAAGAGGATGGTTCGTGGACGACATTGATTCCGTTCGAGCGAGCCTCAGCGAGCAAGGCGTTGAGCGTTGCTTCGTAACCCTCTTCTGCGGGGCCGGTAAGCCAGTAGGTCGCACCGACTCGTTGTGCGATTTCGAGTGCGAGGGGAATGTTCTTTCTTTCGATAGCCCGCACTGGATGCACCATTACGAGTTCATCTTCGGAAAAGTTGTGTCGTGCTCGTTCGCCATCGCGGTCGCCCAGCGCAGTGTGGACATCGAAGCCGTTGCGGATAGTTGTCGCTGCGATACCTCGCTCAAGGAACTCGTTGCGAGTGAATTCATTGATCGTCACGTGACGCCATTGACCGCTTTCGATTGGCTCACGGGGCGGGAGTTCGGTCACATCGGCGTATCGATCGCGTTGCCATGCCGGGTCATGGTGGTGCCAGATGGTCGGCAGACCTTCACGTGC
>JAEMTX010000348.1 GCA_016462055.1 Acidimicrobiia bacterium
GAGCCTCTATGTACTCGAGTCCCTCGTTGATGAACTCAGGTCGTTTCTTAATTTCTTCTGCGTCATCCCAACGCAGGATCGCTTTGATCCCTTCTGGCGTAACTGCCGTGCGATGGTTCTCCCGCAGCTCAGCAAGAATCGGGTACGGATCAGCCCAATAGACATCCTCATCGAGCGGAACGACGGGAAGGTTGGACGCCATAGCCCCGATCCTGTCAGATACTGACGACTCCGTCGATGGCCTTTGCCAAGGCGAAGCACCGTTCGGTTGGGCCACCACTGTCATGACTTGTGATATCGATCACGACGCTGTTCCAAACATTGGACCAGTTGGGGTGATGATCGAGTTGTTCAGCGATTAAAGCAACTCGATTCATGAACGCCCAAGCTTCAGCAAAGTTTGCATAGGTGAACTCACGATGCAGATGCCCGTCGACCATTTCCCACTGAGGAACGCTTGCCAATCGATCGGCGACTTCTTCAGGCGTTAGAACTCGGTCGCGTGGGCTCATGCGAACGGATCGGCAAAGGGATCAGCAGCAGCCGGCGGCGCTTCGTCTTCGGCCCACTCGGCATAACCAGTGCGTTCAAGTTCATCGGCGAGCTCAGGGCCACCAGCGGCAACGATTCGACCCTGGGCCAGCACATGCACGACATCGGGCTTCAACTCTTCGAGAAGGCGTGAGTAATGGGTGATGGCAAGAACACCGAGATTGAACTCGGTCGTTGCCGCTTCAACCCGACGAGAGCATGCACGAAGGGCATCGACATCGAGGCCGGAGTCGAGTTCATCGAGAATGGCGAACTTGGGACGAAGGACGGCGAGCTGCATGGTCTCGTTGCGCTTCTTTTCGCCACCGGAAAGATCGACGTTGACGGGTCGGTCAAGAAGTCGTGTGGCCAAACCAATACGTTCTGCTTCCGCAGCAACGGTTGTGTGAACGACTGAGGCGTCGCGGCCCAAGGCTGAGAGCGCTTCGGTGAGAAGTTCTTCAAGGCTGACGCCAGGAACCTCCACCGGATACTGCATGGCCAGGAAGAGCCCGGCTTTCGCTCGTTCATAGGTGGGAAGCCCAAGGAGATCGACACCGTCGATCGATACCGAACCACCCGTGACGGTGTAGCCGGGCTTGCCCATGAGCACATGTGAAAGCGTTGACTTACCTGCGCCGTTGGGACCCATCACGGCATGAACCTCGCCAGACTTCACGACGAGATCGACACCATTAAGGATCTGGCGACCGGCGACTTCAGCGGTGAGGCCTTGAATTCGAAGTTCACCCATGTCAGTCGATCTCCACATAGATAGCGCCGTCGTCGATACGCACGACATAGGTCGGAACAGCCTTGGTCGCAGGAAGCGAATTCGGCATACCAGTTTCGAGCGAGAAGCAACTGCCGTGCTTGGGGCATTCGAGTTCACAGGTTTTCGGATGCACCTCGCCCTCGGAGAGTGAGACGTCGAGATGGGTGCAGCGATCACCAATGGCGTAGAACGCGCCGC
>JAEMTX010000349.1 GCA_016462055.1 Acidimicrobiia bacterium
TCGATCACCTGCGGCGGCATCGGCACCTGAACCGGGCTCTGATCTTTGCAAGCGGTGCAGGCGAACACCGGGCGAACCGTCCGACGGCGGATCAGTCGGGCCGGGATGAGATCCAAACGCTGGACGACTCTTCGCGAACGAGGCACTGCTCGCGGCCGCAGTGGCTGCAAGTCTTGTCAGCGGGTTCCAGGCGCTCTTCGACCACTTCGAGGTGCTCGGGCAACGGCCGGCGCACCGGTTTCTTGGCGGTGCGCTTCTCGATATCAGGAGCCACGACGACATCTTCCGTCGTCGCCGGCTCCGGGTTGTCGAACACTTCGTCGATGAGCGCCAGTTGGCGATCCTCGATTGGCAGCTTCTCGGAGCTTGAGCCATACAAGCGGTGTTCGAGGTCCTGGATGCGCAGCTCGAGCAGGCGTTTTTCAGTCGCCAAAGACCCCAATAAAACGACTGCTTCCTCGAGCGTCGCAGGGGTCGGATTGGAGACAGTTGCCACACTGAAAACGTAGCAATAACGCTGCCAAAAAAGCCCGTTTCTATTGGTGAATATTGATTTTATTCACGGTCAAAACGCTCTCAGTTTTACCGCGGTTTCGAATGCTTTTCATCGCGTTGAGCAGACCCGTTTTGAGCGCCCCGATGGAGCCATGGACGGCGATGCGTCTTCGACAAATCGATGCCGCTGAGCAGCAGTGTCAGTTCCTCGCTGGAGAGCTCGATCGACGGAGTCGGTGACGCCGGCCAAGCCAGCGTCCCGGCCTCCAGACGTTTGGCACAGAGCCACCAGCCCGTGTTGTCCCAGAACAGGATCTTGATGCGGTTCTTCCGCGAGTTGGTGAAGACGAACAAGTGACCCGAGAGCGGATCGAGTCGAAGCGACTCGCGAACGACGCCCGCCAGGGTGTCGAAGGACTTCCTCAAATCCGTGGCCCCGGCTGCGAGGTAAACCCGTGTGTTCGAGAGGAAGCTCAGCACGGGGGCAACTGGGCCAGAAGCTCACCGACCCAACCAAACTCAGCCCCGAGTGGAACCCGCAGCTTCCATCCGTTAGGGGCCACGATCTCGGGCCAGTCGCACTGCGTGGCCGCTGCGGATGATCGAGCCGTCAGATTTTGTCGGACTTCGACCGCGACGAATCGGGGTGGCGACGTGGGATCGCCATCGCGACCTGCGCTGCTAGCCGGTGGGTTGGCGCCATCGACCGAAGATGTTCGGATCCAACGGTTCACGGTCAGTGGGTGGACGCCGACCTTTTGGGCGAACTCCCACTGGTTGAGCCCAGAGTCCCGGAACTCACGAACGAGTTGATCGATCTCGGGTTGGTTGCGGCGCCGGCGAGGGCTTTGGATGTCATGCATCCCTCACTGTCGCCTAGCTCAAAACAAATTGGGAACCATGGGGTTCACCGCACGCTTACCTTTGAACGCCAACAAATGCCCGAGCGTATTCACCGCGGCATGATAAATCGAATGATCAATCCCGGACGCAACGAACCGATTTTG
>JAEMTX010000137.1 GCA_016462055.1 Acidimicrobiia bacterium
GTTCGTGAACTCGGACTTCCCGATGGTTCACTCGTCGCCGATCTTGCCTGCGGAACTGGCGACTTCTGCCGTGAACTGCAAAAGCAGGGGCTTCGCCCGATCGGTTTCGATCTCTCCTACGGAATGCTTGCTGCTGCTCGTACCTCTGCCCCACTCGCAGAAGCAGATGCGTTGGCCTTGCCGATTCCCGACGGTTCGCTCGATGGCATCACCTGCGGGTTTGCTCTTCGCAATCTTGTCGAACTCGACGGTTTCTTCACCGAACTCGCTCGCACCGTTCGTCCCGGCGGGCGCATCGCCATACTGGAAGTCGCCGAACCACCCAATCGTTTCCTGCGCTGGGGACATTCGATCTATTTCGGTTCGGTGGTTCCGAAAGTGGGCGGACTGCTGTCGGATCCATCGGCGTATCAGTACCTCCCGAAGTCAGTTGCCTACCTTCCCGAACCGGGTGTGATGCTGCAACGTCTGGCCGACGCAGGGTTCGTTCAGGTTGAGCGCCAACTTCTTTCCGTCGGGATTTCACAACTCATCACCGCAACTCGGCGTAGCGACACGAAGTGAACCTGACAGCGGGGCTCTTTGCCCGCACCCGCCCACTCGCTACTGCACCCGACTTGGTGTCTCTGTGCGATGACGCCGATGCACTCTTCGCAAGTAACGGAATCGGCCTGGTTGGTATCGGCGTCACTGCCCGAATCCCGGTTCCACGAGGCAACCAACGCACCTCTGGCGCATCCGTCAGCGCGGCACTGGCAACAATCGAGGTCAGTGATTCGGTCGGACTGCCGGGAACCGGTGCTGTCGGAATCGGCGCGTTCCCTTTCGATGCTGAACTTGATGGAGAACTTCTCATTCCCCGCGTTGTCATCGGATGTGGTCCCGACGGAGCCGCCTGGATCACGACGATTTCCTTACCCGAGGACGAACCTTCGGAATCGGAACTCACTGCAATCCTCGAGCGCGCCGAGCACGCCGGCACCGGTTTCGCCCGCGACGCGGGCATCCACACATCTAGCACCTCGCCTTCATCGTTTGACCTTCACCCCCTGCGCAGCCCTGAGGACTGGTGCAACGCTGTTTTCGAAGCCACCAAGCGATTACGCTCTGGGAGCGCACAGAAAGTCGTACTGGCTCGCGGCGTCGAAATCGTCACCGATCGGCCGGTTCGCCCAAGTGCAGTGTTGTCTCAGTTACGGCGGTCGTTCCCCGCAAGCCATCTGTTCTGCATCGATGGGTTTGTTGGCGCCTCACCGGAACTTCTTGTCGAACGTTCCGGTCAGAGCGTTCGCGCTCACCCAATGGCCGGTACGGCACCGCGAAGTGGCGACCCAGAAACAGACGCACGCCTCGCTGCTTCGCTTCTGGCATCAGCAAACACTCGCGACGAACATCGCCACACCATCGACATGGTTCACGACACGTTGTTGCCGTGGTGTTCGTATCTCGACGAAGAGGCCGAACCCTCGATCGTGGCCGTCGCAAACGTGCAACACCTCTCGACTCGACTAGAGGGTCAACTCTCTGATCCAGTTGCTTCTGTCCTTGATCTCGTTGGCGCACTGCACCCAACGCCAGCAGTTGGGGGGATGCCGCGAGACGCTGCACTTGAGCTCATCGCTGAGCTTGAAGATCTTGACCGCGGACGATTCGCTGGTCCCGTCGGATGGGTTGACGCGAAAGGAAACGGAACTTGGGCCGTTGGCATTCGCTCCGCCCAGATCGATGGAACGCGCACACGAATTCATGCCGGGGTTGGCGTGGTTGCCGACTCACAGCCCGAACAGGAACTTGCCGAAACCCGAGCGAAACTTCAGACGATGCTCGGAGCAATCATCAGGCCGTAAGCCACCCAGCGCTTGCTGCCGCTTCCCGCCCAGCCCGCTGAAGTTCATCGTGCACCGCAACATTCTCAGTTCGCTCAGACCGAGCTATGACGATATGCACTCCGCCTGCAGCCAGTGACGCCTCAATCGCAAGGCCGACGGCATCGTCATCAGCCGCCTCGAGCACCGGCAACCCATGAGCATGGGCAAGCATCGTGAGATCGACGCCATGTGGCGTACCAAAGAGTTGTTCGTATCGCTCCGCATCGAGAGCTGTGGCTTGAGGGAGGAACGAAAAGATTCCACCACCGTCGTTATCGACCACCACGATGCACAGATCGACACCACGTGCATCGAGTCCAAGCAACCCATTCGTGTCGTGAAGAAAAGCAACGTCGCCGATAAGCAATGTGGTGGGAGTACCAGAGAGCGCAACACCAACAGCAGTGGAGACCACCCCGTCGATGCCATTTGCTCCACGGTTCGACACGACAGTGAGCCCTTCACGTCGAGCACTGAACCATTCGACATCACGTATCGGCATTGAAGAAGAAACCACAAGGGTTCCGCCGAAAGGTGTTGTAGCGACGGTTTGCCGAGCAACACCAGGTTCGGTAATCGAATCAAAGTTTCGCAGTGCTGCCTCGAATGCAACCTCGACGGCATCATCGCTTCTACGCCACGTCTCATTCCATGTCACGTCGGAAGCGCGCTCAACCAGTGGCAGGATCGATCGGACGTAGGCAGAGGCTGACTGACGGATACGGCTGGTAACGGTCCGAGAGGGATCGTTCACAACCGTGGTGGGATCGACGTGGACGTGCGGCACATTCGTCGCGCTAATCCACTCGCCCACCACTTTCGACGCGGGAAGTGAGCCAAACCGAAGAATCATCTCGACCAGAGTTTGCGCTCCGTCGCTACGCATCAAAGTGTCGGCGTGTGCGATCACATGTTGATGCTCGCGGCGACATCCGCTGCGTGGGTCAGCGAGAATCGGCCAACCCAACACTTCAGCAAGACGCAAAACTGCTTCAGGCTCATCGATGCCGCCGCCAGCAACAATCACACCGCGCAATGGCAGCGGCCCTGGATCAGTAAACGGATCTCCGGAATCGACAATGGCTTGTTGCCGGTCTTCCAACGGCGGCAATTGCGCTGGAACACCAAGAAGTGGTTCATCGAATGGGAGATTGCAGTGAACGGGCCCGGGATCTGATCCCGCAGTGGCCCACCATGATTGTTTTGCAAGAAAGCGCCAAGAGGATGCGTTCTCGGTTGACGGGAGTGGGCCATCGAATTGCGCTCGCACGGAGCCGCCGTAGAGCCCCACCTGATTGATCGTTTGAGGAGCACCGACACCACGAAGCCGAGGCGGTCGATCGGCGGTTACGACGAGCAAAGGCACCCGATCGAGATCGGCCTCGACAACAGCCGGATGAAATTCGACTGCAGCCGTTCCGCTCGTGCAAAGCACAAGCGCGGCGCGCCCTGTCGCACGAGAAAGCCCGAGCGCCATAAACGATCCTGAGCGCTCGTCATGATGAACATGAACGCTCACACGATCATCGGATGCGAGCGCGACCGCCATGGGTGTCGAACGCGATCCGGGACAAACCACTGCGTCGGTCAGACCGTTGCGAACCCACTCATCGACAAGAGTGGCGCAGAACGTTGCGTTGAGTACGCCGTTGTCCTCGTCATTCATGGACTCAGCCTACGGTCCGCGCCGGCCCGGCCTCTACGCTGGGCATGTGGCTTCCCAACTTCTTTCCAGCATCCGGTCGGGGACAACTGCTGATACCACCTCAATAACGTTGCTGCACGGTTTCACCCAGACCGCCGAATGCTGGGGTTCATTCGCTGACCAACTTGCTACGAGCCATCCGATCTTGGCAATTGACCTTCCCGGCCATGGCGGTTCGGCAAAGATCCGCGGCGATCTGACGCAATCAGCGGCGATGATCGCGTCGGCCATCACCCCGAGCATTGTCATCGGGTACTCGCTGGGCGGCCGGATCGCTCTACACCTCGCCCTTGCGTTTCCTGATCTCGTCGAACGACTCGTCCTGATTGGGGCTACTGGCGGACTCGACAGCGAGGAAGAACGTGAGCAGCGTCGCGTTGCCGATGAGTCACTTGCTGATCATCTCGAAAAAGTCGGCGTCGACGCGTTTCTCGACGAGTGGCTTGCGCAACCAATGTTTGCGTCGCTCACCGCCGAACAATCGTTTCGCGAACTTCGAGCCACGAACTCCACGGCTGGTTTGGCCTCAAGCTTGCGAATGTGCGGAGCCGGTACCCAAGAATCGTTATGGAGTCGCCTTGGCGAGCTCACCATGCCAGTGCTCGTCATCACTGGCGCCAATGACGAAAAATTCACACACATTGGCCATCGTCTCGTTGAATCAATCGGAACAAACGCTTCGATACAACTCATCGATAACGCCGGACACAGCGCACAGTTAGAGAACCCGGCAGCAACCGCCGCGGCAATTACCGAGTGGCTGTCAGAAACGCTGTGATCAGCCGCCGATGAACAATCCGACCGAGATCAAAACGCCGAAGGCCAACTGAACCTTCCCCGTTGCGCCGAGAACTGGGATCAGGGCCGGGCCTCGAGCCCGTTCGATCACACGTTGCACGGGCTTGCGGGCAAGGAGAACTGCGAACATCGAGAATGCACCCGCAGGGCGTTGCGACAGTCCGCAAAGGAACGGCACCGTGATGAACGGGGTGACAATAAGGACGATGTAGAGCACCCGTGTCCACTTGTCTCCAAGTCGAACGGCGAGTGTTCGCTTTCCTGCTGTGGTGTCGCCGGGGATATCGCGGAGATTGTTCACGACCAACAACGCGGTAGCGAAAAGCCCGACCGGAACAGAAATCAACAGCGTGAGTGGCGTGATTCGTTCGATTTGAACGAAGGCCGATCCTGTCGTCGCTACAACGCCAAAGAAGACAAAGACAAAAACCTCGCCAAGGCCGGCATAGCCATACGGTCGCGGACCCCCCGTATAGAACCAAGCAGCGGCAATTGCGACGGCACCCACAGCAATCAACCACCAACTCGTTGTCGCTGCAAGAGCGAGTCCGGCAACTGCGGCAACACCAAATGATGCGAATGCTGCACGCTTCACCGCGCTTGGAGTTTTACGCCCCGACCCAGTGAGCCGCATCGGTCCCACCCGATCGGCATCAGTACCGCGAATTCCATCGGAATAATCGTTGGCATAGTTCACGCCAATTTGCAGTGCGAGCGAGACGACGAGAGCCGCTGCGAAACGCCAGACGATGAGCCCCTTCAACGCGTTGGTGTCACCGTTCATACCGGCCGCAGCGGCGGTTCCGACGAGAACAGGAACCAGTGCGGCAGGCAAGGTTCGGGGTCGAGCACCAGCAATCCAGTCCTTCATGGCCGCAAGTGTGGCCCTTGGATCTCGA
>JAEMTX010000138.1 GCA_016462055.1 Acidimicrobiia bacterium
CTCCCGACCGCCGATCCGATTCTTAATGCGCATCATGCGTTGGCTGAGTTGATGATGCTCCACCAAGAACAACCCGGTGTTGACCGCGGCGTGGCCCTAACAATTCCCGCTTCAGCTGACACCGTGGCTCTGAAAGAATTTCTTTCGGGGTTGGCAGCAACCACGGGCGCCCCGAGTGGTTCCCTTGGAAACATAGTCATCCAACCCCTCACTCTTGCTGACCTTTTCACCCGCACCGGGGTTGCCGGCACATCGCAAAAACCAACCGTTCGATCATGGACGAGTAACGACCCAACCGATCTTGGTACCTACGGATCACGGCTTGAACAGGCACAGTGGAATCTGCTTGGACTGCGAACCATGCTCCCCAAGGGCGGCGAAATCGTGGACCCCGTTGAAGCAACGGTTCTGGCTTCCGCCGAAGCAACCCTGACGACCAACGATCGAGCCGCGGTGCTTAACGGCGCCAACAACCAACTACTTGCGATCACCTCGGCGATCAGCCTTCCGCAATCACAAAGAGTCACCCTGACTTCCAGAAGCGGAAAAATTCCGCTGGTGATTACCAACGACCTTCCGGTCGAGGCATTGGTTCGGATCAGCGTGAGTAGCCCAAAACTCGAATTCCCGAGCGGGACGACCTACGAAGTTGTTCTCGCCCCCTCGAGTACGACTCGCACCGATATCGAGGTCACGACCAGAGCCTCCGGCGCTTTCCCCCTCGATGTCGCCATCACCTCATCGGGTGGTGGGATACCCGTCGCATCGAGCCGGATCGATGTTCGATCCACAGCGATTTCGGGGATTGGACTCTTCCTTTCCCTCGGCGCCGGCTTGTTCTTACTGGTGTGGTGGGCCCGACACATCCGCCGTCGTCGCCGAGCTCGTTCCTTGGTCGCCGCGAACGAACCATCACAAACCCCGGGTGGATGAGTAGCGTCTTCCCGTCACCAATCGAACGGGAGCACCATGACCGGCGTCCACATCGTCACTGATAGTTCCTGCGACTTGAGCGAAGCAGAAACCACCACCAACGGCATCGGTGTTGTGCCGTTAAATATCCGCTTTGGCGACGATGAATACGTCGACCGCGAGCAACTCAGCGTCGAAGACTTCTACGCAAAGATGGCCAGCACCGGACTGCTGCCTGAAACATCCGCTCCGTCGCCTGGCCGATTTGAGCAGGCCTTTCGTGGTGCAGCAGCAGTTGGTGCAAGCGCAGTGGTGTGCATCAATCTTTCCGGTGAACTGTCGGCAACGGTGCAATCTGCACGCAACGCTGCCACCGCAGTCGATGGCGACATTGATGTGCGTGTCATCGACAGTCGATCGCTTACCGGTGGTCTCGGCACGATGGTGCTCGAGGCAGCACTCGCCGCGCGAAATGGCGCCGACGCTGACGCAGTTGTCGCTCTCGTTGAATCGATGATTTCGCGCACCGAAATTTATGGAGCGCTCGACACGCTCGAGAATCTCAAAAAAGGCGGCCGAATCGGGAGCGCCAAAGCTCTCTTAGGTTCAATGTTGTCGGTGAAACCAATTATTCGAATTGTTGACGGTGCCGTTGAAGAAGCCGGCAAACAACGAACTCGCAAACGCGCACTGGAATGGGTGCGAGACCAACTCTTTGCTGAAGCCACCGTCGAAAAACTCTCGATCCTTCATGGCGAAGCTCCAGATATCGACCTCTTCCTTGACATGATCGCTGAGCGCTACCCGCGCGATCAGGTCCGTCTTGGAAAAATCGGCGCGGTCATTGGCACACACGGTGGGCCAGGCGTCATCGGCATGTGCTACCTGCGGCCGTGATCATCTTTCATTCAACTACAGCGTGAACGCGGACGATCCTGGGTCGGTGCCCTCTCTAGTTCCTAGCCGCGCGCTCGTCGGTCGTGTCCTCGCGCAACGCTACGAACTTCGTCAGCAAATCGCTGTCGGTGGCATGGCCGAAGTCTGGGAAGCGGACGATCTGATTCTTGGGCGCGCCGTCGCAGTCAAAATTCTTCATCTGCAGTTTGCCAATGATCCGGTTGTTCGCCAGCGATTTCACATCGAAGCAATCGCCGCAGCGCGCCTCGTTGATCCGTCAATCGTTGCTATTTATGACACCGTTGACCTCGACGGTTGCGATGCAATTGTTATGGAACTTGTGCGTGGTCGCACGCTTCGAGACTTTCTCGATGAACGCGGCGCTCTCGATCCGATCGAGGTCGTGCATATCGGCGCTCAGGTCGCCGGCGCCCTTGCCGTTGCTCACCGCGCTGGCGTGATACATCGCGACATCAAACCGGCAAATATTCTTCTTTCTGACGATGGTCGTGTCTTGGTAACCGACTTTGGTATCGCCAAAGTGCTTGATGAACCCGACCTCACGCGCACCGCACAGATACTGGGAACGGTGAAGTACCTCGCTCCCGAACAAGTTGAGGGCGGTCCCGTTGATGGGCGTACCGACCTTTACGCGTTAGGCGCAGTTCTCTACGAAGCTGTTTGTGGGGAAGCGCCATTCCGCGCCGATACGCCAGCGGCTCTCGCCCTTGCGCGCA
The DNA here is from genome assembly GCA_016462055.1 of Acidimicrobiia bacterium. Classification (GTDB taxonomy): domain Bacteria; phylum Actinomycetota; class Acidimicrobiia; order Acidimicrobiales; family Acidimicrobilacustridaceae; genus Acidimicrobilacustris. Next base: position 2,547 of record JAEMTX010000138.1, read on the forward strand.
TGCATCGAGATCCCTCACGCCTGTCAGTGGTTCTCAAAAAGATTCCACAAGATCTTGAAACCGCAATCATGCGCGCGATGTTTCGTGCACCTAGCGGCCGTTTTGCTTCGGCCAACGACATGCGGGCCGCATTGCTTTCGACTCGTCTCGACGTCCTTGCTGATCCCGCCAGCGAGACGAAACCGACTACACCAACCCCCACTCCCGTCCGCGTAAAGCGCGGACGATCAGGAATTGTTGTGACACTCGTTGTCGTGGCGGTGCTTCTTCTGATTGCGGTTCTTATTTCCAACACCGATGCTGGAAAGACCCTCTTTTCAAATCAACCAGCAACGACCACCACGACACCTCGGCAGCTGGCCATTTCCACTGCGCACTCCTTCGATCCCGCCGACCGCACTGGTTTCGAAAACGAAGCGGCCGCCATGAACGCCGTCGATGCTGATTCGCTGACCTGGTGGTCGACCGACGCGTACTCGTCGCGCCAGTTCGGCAATCTCAAAACAGGTGTTGGTCTCGTCATCGACCTAACGACAGAGGGCCCCATAGGGACCGTCACAATCGATTCGCCTTCGTCGGGATGGTCAATCGACGCGTATACGGCCACCGGTTCACCGACGACCCTCATTGGCTGGGGGTCAGTACGTACCAGCGCGATGAACATCCGGGGTCCGCTCACTCTTGACCTCCACGGTGCCAGTGGCAACGCTGTCTTGCTCTGGATTACGCAACTCAAAGAGACACCGCCCTTTCAGGTGACAATCACCGACGTCATCGTCACCTCCTAATCACGAGTTACGACGGTTAGGATCGCCGGTATGGATACGGGCCCGAACGCTTCGACTTCCTCAGGTTCGAACCAGGAATCATCAGCGACCCCGCCGCGCTCCATCCCATCGATTCCATCGGTCGGATCACTCGCTGGCGGCGACTGGCCAGCGCAGGCGGCCGACGCCATCGTAAACGCCGTCGAAACCGTTCGAGATCGCACCACCACTCCCATCATGAAGATCGCCCGCGGGCTGGTCTACGGCGTTTTCGCCGGCACGATCATCATCGTGATCACGGTCTTGGCGGTTATCGGGGTGGTTCGCCTCCTCGATGAAGCCCTTCCCTCGGGAGTGTGGCTGCCCTATCTCATCCTCGGCGCCCTGTTCACTTCGGTCGGAGCGCTGTTGTTTCTCCGTCGCAATGCGCCTGCTCCTTCAGCGGGGACATCCCCGAAGCGCTAAATCGTTTCACTATCAACACACTCCCCCACCAACTGACTTGACCATCGCGGTCATCAATATCTGGAGTCCCTATGCCTGAAATTCGCAAAGTCATCATCATCGGTTCCGGTCCTGCTGGACTCACCAGCGCGATCTACACCGCTCGGGGAAACCTTGAGCCACTGCTCATCGAGGGTGAACCTTCATCAACCAGCGACCAGCCCGGTGGGCAACTCATGCTCACCACAGAAGTTGAGAACTTCCCTGGTTGGCCCGACGGAATCATGGGCCCGGAGCTCATGATGAAATTCCGCGAACAGGCGATGCGTTTCGGCACCGAGATCATCACTCACAAGGTCACCAAAGTCGACCTGTCGGCTCGGCCGTTCAAAGTGTGGATCGGCGATGTTGACGCTCCCGAACCCACCCACCTTGCCGACTCCATCATCGTTTCCACCGGTGCGCGTTCTCTCATGCTTGGCCTCGAAGAAGAAACGCGTTTGATTGGTCACGGTCTTTCAACCTGTGCGACCTGCGACGGTTTCTTCTTCCGCGATCACGACATCGCTGTCGTTGGTGGTGGCGATTCGGCCATAGAAGAGGCGCTTTTTCTTACGAAATTCGCCAAGACCGTCACCCTTGTCCACCGCCGCGAAGAGCTTCGCGCATCAAAGATCATGCAAGACCGATTATTCGCCAACGAGAAAATACGTTTCGCATGGAACTCAACAGTGACCGCCATTCAGGGTGAGCAAATGGTTGAGGGAGTCACCCTCACCGACACCGTCACGGGCGAAGAGCGACCTCTTGCCGTCACCGGAGTGTTCGTCGCCATTGGCCACCGTCCCAATACTGATCTGTTTGCCGGTCAACTCACCACCGACGAGAACGGTTACCTCGTGACCCATAACGGGTCGCTCACCAACATCGAAGGCGTATTTGCCTGCGGCGATGTCCAAGATCACGTCTATCGCCAAGCGATTACCGCTGCCGGCTCGGGATGCATGGCGGCAATCGATTGTGAACGTTGGCTCGAAGCCACCCACCATTGATCCAGCAGTGCATTGATGTGTTTTGAGCGGGAATGAAACCGACTCGCGGTAGCGTTGTCATCATCAAGGTTCAACTTGTCGAGTCGAACCTCAGGATCTGCCGTCCTCGTAACGACAAAGTGTTTGACATGAGTCGAACATTTGTTCGAAACGAAGAGATCTCATCTAACCGGGCTGGCAACCGCCAGCTGTCACGTGAACGAGGAACTATGTCCGAGAACATCTCCACCTACACCGATGCAACCTTCGACGAGCAGATTGGCTCTTCATCGGTTCCTGTCGTCGTCGACTTCTGGGCCGAATGGTGCGGTCCGTGCAAGATGATTGCCCCCATCCTTGAAGAGATTGCCGACGAGCAAGCCGGCAGCCTCGCGATCGCCAAGCTCAATGTCGATGACAACCCCGATATTGCTCGTCGCTTTGGCGTCATGAGCATCCCGAC
>JAEMTX010000012.1 GCA_016462055.1 Acidimicrobiia bacterium
GACCGACGACGATCTGCGCAGTCACTGCCGCGCTGCGATTGCTGAGGCCGGCGAGGAATGGGATCAGGCGGCGTTCGACCGTCTCGCTTCAAAGATGTCCTACGTCACTGGCGACTATGCCGACCCTGCGACCTTTGCTGAACTCGCTCGTCAAGCGGGGGGCGCCAAGCATCCGATTTTCCACCTCGCTGTTCCGCCATCGCTCTTTGCAACGGTTGCCACCGGCATCGCCAATTGCGGTCTTGCCGAAGGGGCTCGTCTGATCATCGAAAAGCCATTCGGACGCGACTACAACTCCGCGGTCGCCCTCAACGCCACGCTCCACGAATACTTCTCAGAATCCGCAATCTTTCGCATTGACCATTTCGTCGGAAAGGAAGCACTCCGAAGTCTTCTTGTAACGCGTTTCGCAAATGCAATCGTTGAACCACTCTGGAACCGCAATGTTGTTTCATCGGTGAAGATCACGATGGCCGAAGCATTCGGTGTTGAAGACCGTGGCTCGTTCTATGACTCAGTCGGCGCCATGCGAGACGTCATGCAGAACCATCTCTTGCAGATGGTTGCCTTGCTCGCAATGGAACAACCAGTAAACGAGCACTCGAAATCTCTTCGCGATGAGAAGGGAAAGGTTCTTGAAGCCTGTCGAGTTGTTGAGCCAAAAAACTTTGTGCGCGGCCAGTACGACGGCTATCTCGATGTCGTCGGCGTGAAACCCAAGTCCGATACCGAGACCTACGCAGCATTCCGGCTCGATATCGATTCACCACGCTGGAGCGGTGTTCCGTTCTATCTCCGCGCTGGCAAAGCGTTGGCCGAAACCGTTACCGAGATGACAATCGAATTCAAAAGTCCGCCACGACCATTGTGGATTGATGACCACGATCATGTTCCCAACAATTCAATTCGTATCGAAGCAAAGCCCGAAAACTTCGCAGCCATTACTTGGCTCCATAAAGAACCGGGCGAAACGATGATGCCCGAAGCGATCACGCTTGCTCCTTCCCCCGAGGAACGACGTGACACCGGACCTGAACCATATGAACTTCTGATCGAAGAAGCCATGAAAGGCGACCCGACACTGTTCGCACGCGAAGACTCAGTTCTCGAATCCTGGCGAATTGTCGAGCGCATCCTCACTGACTTCCCACCGGTCGAGAAGTACGCGCAAGGTTCGTGGGGGCCGAAGGAAGCTCGAGCTCTCACACGTAACAACGGCGGATGGCCCAGCGAACCACTGATCCATTCCCACTCGTGAGCGTTTCTGCCAATCACCCACTGCTGTACGTCGTTCGCCATGGCGCGACCGAATGGAGCCGAAGTGGTCAGCACACAGGTCGAACAGACCTCCCGCTCCTCACCGAAGGAGAGGATCAAGCGCGAGCGACTGGCTCACTCTTGTCGGGCATCGACTTCTCGCTGATTTTGTGCAGCCCGCTAGAGCGTGCCCAGCGAACCTGTGAGCTCGCCGGTTTACGCCCAGACGCTGTGCTCGACGATGACCTCTACGAGTGGGACTACGGCGATTACGAAGGTGTGACGACTCCCACAATTCGAGAATCGGTTCCCGGTTGGACTGTCTGGAGTGGCACGTGCCCCAACGGAGAAACCATCGAGCAGGTCTCGAACCGCGCCGACCGGGTCATCGAACGAGTTCGCAACGAATCTGGAAATGTCATCGTGTTCGCCCACGGACATTTCCTTCGAGTACTGACTGCTCGTTGGTGTGAACTCGACCCGATCGAGGGTCAACGATTCATCCTCGATCCGGCCACTCTCAGCATTCTCGGTTGGGAACGAGAGACACCGGCCGTTCGTCAGTGGAATAGCCGCTAGTCGCGTCGCGGCTGGGTGACGACAACTTCCAATCAGTCCGACATCGGCCAACAGACTGCGCCTAGCGTTAACCACCTGATTGAACGGGAACAATGGGCGACAACGTAACCACCGAAACCTCAAGCGCGACCCACAAGAAGCCGAAAATGGGCATCTGGCTCTTGCTGGTTGGCGCCGTCATCATGCTTTCGGGTCTGTTGTTTGGCTATGACCAAGGCGTCATCGCCGGCGCGCTCGGAGGAATCCAGAAGTCGTTCGGCGCAAGTACAACGATGATCCAGATCATTACGTCCTGGGTCACCCTCGGCGCATTGGTCGGAGCACTCGTCGCCGGTGTGCTTGCCGACAAAATTGGCCGGCGCGTCACCATCCTGCTCGCCGCCGTTCTCTTCACAATTGGGGCGCTCTTCGAAGCGCTCGCCCCTAACACCACCGTGCTCATCATCGGCCGACTCATCGTGGGCTTCGGTGTCGGTGTTGCTTCTGTCGCTGCACCCCTCTATGCGGCCGAACAAGCTCCCACTCGGCTTCGTGGCCGATTCGTTTCCATCTATCAACTCGCCATCACTATCGGTATCTTCATCGCCTACCTCGTTGATCAAGCACTCATCAACAACGACATGTGGCGCGTCATGCTCGGAGTTTCTGCGGTTCCTGCGGTTCTCCTGCTTATCGTCATGTTCCCCATGCCCGATTCACCTCGTTGGTTCGTGAAGGTCGGTCGTCGCGACGATGCAATCAAGGCCCTCAGCAAAGTTCGTCCCGACGTCGATGCCTCAGCGGAGGTCGCAGAAATCGAAAAGGCTGCGCAGGAAGACGACGCCAAAAAAGCAACATGGGCCGAGGTCTTCTCCAAGAAACTTCGCAAGCCACTCACGATCGGCATCGGCCTCGCGGTCTTCCAGCAAATCACGGGCATCAACGCCATCATCTATTACGCCAACAAAATTTTTGCAGAGGCAGGTTTCTCGACACCCGAGGATCAGGCCGCCGCAACAACTTGGGCCATCGGTGCTGTGAATGTTTTGGCCACACTGATTGCCGTTGTCTACGTCGATCGTTTTGGCCGCCGCCCTCTTCTTTTGGCCGGCCTAGTCGGAATGGCATCTGCGCTCTTGACAGTCGGCATTTCTTTCCACTTCATGGAGAACGCCGACACGAGCGGTGCCGGAACGGGTGGCCCCACGACCGCAGGCATCGTCACGCTCGTCGCCCTCGTTGTGTTCATCGCCTCGTTCGCGTTCTCACTTGGTCCCGTCGTCTGGACCGTCATCAACGAGATCTTCCCCAACCACGTCCGCGGCCGCGCAGTTTCAGTAGCAACTGCTGTCAACTGGGGTTCGGCCTGGCTTGTGAGCCAGTTCTTCCTCACCCTGATTGAAAAGATCGGCAACTCGGCAACCTTCTATTTGTTCGGTTTCTTCGCCGCCGTGGCTTATGTCTGGATCTGGAAAACCGTTCCCGAAACCAAGGGGCGGTCGCTCGAAGAGATCCAGCAGATCTGGGAAGATGACGATCCGGTGCAGGCCCAGCGCGACGCTGGCACGCTGTAGACGTCCGGTCAGCCGACCGGGACACCTCTTACCCGGGAGACCACCGTGCCTGATGCAGTCATCGTTGACGTCGTTCGCACCCCTGGCGGCAAGCGAAATGGATCCTTATCCGGTTGGCATCCTGCCGATCTCGCCGGAGAGGTTCTTTCAACCCTTGTTGCACGAAACGATCTTGACCCCGCACTCATCGAAGACGTGCTCATGGGTTGCGTCTCGCAGGTTGGCGCTCAGTCACTAAACATCGGCCGCAATGCGGCATTAGCGGCGGGCTTTCCCGAAACTGTTCCAGCAACCACTATCGACCGCCAATGCGGTTCATCGCAGCAAGCAGCAGCATTTGCGGCGCAAGGTGTCATGGCCGGCGTGCACGACATTGTGATCGCTGCCGGCGTTGAAGTCATGAGCTTGGTCCCTATGGGCGCGTCGTTTGGTCAAGGTGTTGGTTTCCCATTCGGCTCACGAGTTGAAGCGCGATACAAAGATGCTGGCGGTCTAATCCCACAAGGGTTATCAGCCGAGCTCATCGCCCAGCAGTGGAACCTCAGCCGAGAAGAACTCGATGAGTTTTCCGCTGAATCGCAACAGCGCGCAGCCCGGGCCCGCGACGAGGGTCGTTTCGAACGAGAGATTCATCCAGTCGAAGCGCGGCGACGTGACAAAGACTCAGGTGAGATCATTCCCACCGACGGAATGTTGCGCAACGACGAAGGCATCCGGGACACCACAACTCCCGAATCACTCGCTGCTCTGAAACCCGCATTTACTCCCGACGGGGTCATCACTGCGGGCAACTCATCGCAGATCACTGATGGCGCGTCAGCAGCCCTCATCATGAGTGAAGCGGCGGCTTCGAAACTTGGTCTCACCCCACGAGCGCGCTTTCATTCCTTCTCGCTCGCAGGTGTCGATCCGCGCATCATGCTCACCGGACCAATTCCCGCGACGAAGAAGATTCTAGAGAAATCAGGCCTCTCGCTCGATGACATTGACCTCATCGAAATCAACGAGGCATTCGCGCCAGTTGTGCTCGCGTGGCAACGCGAACTCGGTGCCGACATGAGCAAGGTCAACGTGAACGGTGGCGCTATTGCTCTTGGCCATCCGCTCGGCGCATCCGGCACTCGCCTTCTCGGCACCCTGTTGTGCGAACTTGAGCGCACTGGTGGTCGATACGGACTACAGACCATGTGTGAAGGTGGCGGTCTCGCGAACGCCACCATCATTGAACGGCTCTAACCTCCCCTTATGGCCACCACAGAACCCACCGACCAACGCGACCGGTGGCGTCCCAAACATCCGGTCATCGACCTCTTGGCCCTCGCCGGCGGTGTCACCGCTGTCCTTGCTGGGTACGAACCGTTCAAGGTCATCGTGGCTGGCCTGGTGGCATGGCTCATCCTCCGCATCGGTGTGTTGATGTTGGGCGGAATGGCCCGTCCCATCCCCGAACCGCCCCCTGTGGGTGAACTGCGAAAAGTGAAGATCACGTACCGCTGTGAAATTTGCGGAACCGAAGTTCGTATGACCGTTGCTCCCGACCAAGATCCTGAAGCACCAAGACATTGTCAGGATGACATGGTCATGATGACGCCCATTGACGACATCTAAATCGTTCTCCACGGTCTGTGGACAACGATGGGAGTGTTCGCCGGGCGTTTACCCGCAGTTCGGGCGCACTTTGGCCTCTGGGCAAACAGCTATCGATACTGCGTTGCGGCGATGATCCCGCTGAGAATGAAGCCCAATCCGCCGAGAAGCCACCAATTGCTGACTGCACCGGGCAGGAACAGATCCACGTAGTGCAAGAAGATCACCAACAGCCCAAGAAGGAACAGAGCAAGCATAACCACCGGCAACCATGCGGGGCTGGGGGCGTGGACCGCTGCCGATCGCGGCGTATAGCGAGTTGAGGCTGCCGGCCCGTCATGGGCAGAGTCGACTGACTTCTTGGTCGGGCCGCCCTTTGGGGTGACACGACCGCCGGTGCGACGAGAAGGAGCAGGACGCTTATCGGTAGCCATAGATGCTGAGCGTAGCGGTCGCCGGGAAACTCGTCAGGCGCGACCGGCCCCGGCCGATAGGGTCCTCCGTCGATGGCCGCACGCATCCTTGTCCTCGATAACTACGACTCATTCGTCTTCAACCTGGTCCAATATCTGGGCGAGTTGGGCGCTGACCCGTTGGTGCATCGCAGCGACGCGCTCACGATCGAGCAGATCGAGGAACTCGCTCCCGACGGCGTACTCATCAGTCCTGGCCCAGGCCGTCCCGAAGATGCCGGCCTCTCCAACGAGGTCATCACCACCTTCGCTGGTCGCGTTCCTGTGTTCGGTGTTTGTCTTGGCCATCAATGCATCGGTCAGGTGTATGGCGGCGATGTTGTGCGTGCGCCGCAACTCATGCACGGAAAGACATCGCTTATTTCACACGAAGGCAAAGGTGTCTTTGCCGGCCTTCCCGACCCCTTCGAAGCCACGCGCTATCACTCACTTGTTGTTGAGCGCGACAGTGTGCCCGAGTGTCTTGAGATCACCGCACAAACCAATGACGGTTTAGTGATGGGACTTCGCCATCGTGACTTCGATGTTGAAGGCGTGCAGTTCCACCCTGAATCGATTCTGACCGCGGGCGGGCATCAACTCGTCGGCAACTTCCTTGAACGCTGCGGCCACTAGGCCACTTGCACGAACGAAACGGCGTACGTTCTAACTAGTTGTCGTCGTTGACGCAGTCGTCGTTGTCGTCGTCGATGCCGGCGGGCCAGTTGAAACAACGATGGCAACCGCAGACCCCTTCGCCGCTTTTGTTCCTGCGGTCGGGTTCGTGCTGATCACGCTTCCCGAAGGCGTCGTTGATGATGCCTGCGATGTTGTTGTCACCGTGAAACCAGCTTGACCAAGTTGGTTCGATGCAGTTGCCGCACTGAGTCCGACAACGTTTGGAATGGACACATCGCCCGCACCACTCGACACGGTGATTGTCACTACCGAATTCTTCGTGGCCTTCCCATTCGCACTCGGCGATTGAGAAATAACAGTTCCCTTCGCAACCGTGTCACTGGAAGCTTCCTTGACTTCAGGAATGAAGTTGTTGGTCTTCAGCAACGATTCCGCTGCGGCCTGGGTTCGACCCACGACATCGGGAACCGTGCCATCGCCTATGCCGGAGCTCACCGTGATCTCTACCGTCGAACCTGTACCAGCATTGGTATTGCCCTTAGGTGACTGCTCAAACACCTGATTCGCGGGAACAGTGTCATTAGCAACGTTCTTGACGGACACCTTGAAACCCGCGCTACTGAGGGCATTTGTGGCATCGGTGACGTTCTTGCTGGTGACATCAGGAACTGGGACTTTTACAACCGACTTGCCCATGCTTGAACCGACGAAGAACAAAATGAGTGCGATCAGAACAAGTGCGCCAATGGTGAGCCCGACATAAAGGCCCGTGCGATTCTGCTTCGGAGGCGGCATGTATTCACCGGAAGTTGTGGGCGGACCACCGAAGCCAGCGCCGCCAGCGCCAGTAGCGGCGGGGACCATTGTTGTTGCATCAGCTGGTGTGGCTCCGGCAAGACCGGCACCGATCACAACGCCGGCCGCTACGCCAGCACCGCCGGCAATGAAACCAGCGGCGAGAACTGGCTGACCTTCAAGGAAACGGCGAAGGTCAGAACGAAGATCCTCAGCAGACGCGTATCGCTGACCTGGATCTTTGGCGAGCAATTTGAGATCGATTGCTTCAAGCGCGGGAGGAATATTTGGATTGATGCGGCTTGGAGCAACGGGCTGTTCTTGAACGTGCTTATAGGCAACCGCTACAGGTGAATCACCCGAAAATGGCGGACGCGCAGCAAGCATTTCGTAGAGCACACAACCGAGTGAATAAAGATCTGAACGCGGATCAACTGCATGACCCTGTGCTTGTTCGGGGGAGAAGTAGGTCGCTGTACCCATCACAGAACCAGCTTGAGTGAGATTCACAGCCGCATCGCCGGTGGTTGCCGCCTGCGCAATACCAAAATCGGCGACCTTCACTTGACCGGTGGGTGTGATGAGAATGTTTCCTGGCTTCACATCGCGATGAACTACGCCGTTGCGATGTGCGAAGCCGAGTGCCGCCGCAATATCAGCAGTGATTTCGGCAGCGCGATTGGGATGAAGCGGACCTTCGGTGCGAATAATTTCCGAAAGCGGACGACCTTCGACATATTCCATAACAATGAAATAGGTGCCGAACTGCTGACCCCAGTCGTAGACCGCGACAATGTTCGGCTGATTCAAATTCGCCGCAGCCTGCGCTTCGCGGCGGAACCTCTCAACAAACGAGGCGTCCCGCGCATGCTCGGCGAAAAGGACCTTCACCGCCACGGGGCGATCAAGCAGGAGGTCTCGAGCGAGGTAAACATCGGCCATGCCGCCTCGTGCCAACTTCCGGTGCAGCTCGTAGCGATCGTTGAAAACTGTGGGGCCCGCAGGAGTGTCACTCATCGCCGCAAAGACTAGGACCGATTTGCCAGCAGCACGTCGCACTCAGCGGAGGAATCTGCCCCTCAGCAGCCACCCTGCGCAGCCAGTGCGATCTGGAGCACCGCTTTGGCAATCGGCGCAGCGATTCGACCACCCGTGGCCTCGCTGCCGCCCGACTGATTGAGGACAACAACCGCCACCGCCACTGTGGGCGGTTTCCCGGGAGGACCAGCAAAGCCCATGATCCAGGTATGACTCTTGGGAGGATCGGTGCCGAGCTGGGCAGTACCGGTCTTTCCGCCAACGGTGCAGCCCTGAATAGCCATCCCTGTTGCCGTTCCGCCCTTCGCAACGCCAACCATGTCATCGAAAAGTGTCGCTGCCGCTGAGGACGACATCGGGGTGAGCCACTTTGATGGCGTATACGACGAGACAACATCGCCTCGGACGTTGCGGACCTCGAAGAGGAAATGCGGCTTCATAATGACTCCGCCATTGGCAACTGCTCCGGCCACCATCGCCATTTCCAATGGCGTCGCCTGCACATCGTTCTGACCGATTGAGGACATGGCGAGTTTGGCCTGATTATTTCCAACATTGGTGGGGAACACCGACTTGACCGGATCAGGCATGTCGATCGGAACCGTCGCATTGAACCCAAAGGAACCAGCACCAGCCACCATGTCAACCGCGCCAATCGTCTCTGCGCCCATTTGCGCAAACGACGAGTTACAAGACACCCGAAGTATTTCGGGCAGTGTGCCACCACAGGTTTCGCCACCGAAGTTCATGATCGGCTTATTCGTCCCCTCGGGCGTGTATCCATTCGTGAACGGATACACCGGTTCAGTGTTGGTGACTTTGCCGGTCTGAAGACCAATGCCGCTAGTCACAACTTTAAATGTTGAACCCGGGAAATAACGATCTTGGTAGAAGTGCGCTCGCATCGGAACACCGGGTGCCGCATTGAGCATCTTCCATGACGTTTCGGCGATGGTCTTGTCGAGGGAACTCACGGTGTTTGGGTCATAGGACGGCCAGCTCCACGACCCGAGGATTGCCCCGGTGCGTGGGTCGAGAGCAACAACCGAACCTTCGCGATTGCCAAGTTGCGTTCGCGCAGTTTCCTGAATGTCTTTGCGCAGCGAAATGGAAACGTTGCCAACGTTTTCACGAGCAACGAAAAGGTCCCCAAAACCCTCTATCTGTTGATCAAATGTGGAACCTGAGAGTTCGTCGTTGTACTGCCGCTCAAGACCTGATGAACCATACCGAAACGAAAAATAGCCAGTGGTCTGACCAAAGAGTTCGCCCTCGGGATACACACGCATTCGTTTGAACTCAGAACTGGTGTCTGGGTTCGCAACACTCTGCGCAATGACTGCTCCGTCGGCGGTAAGAATTGTCCCACGAGGTCGATTGAAATCACGACGAACTTCAGCCGTGTTCAGCGGATTCGAATCGAGGCTGTTCTTATCGACAACTTGAATCCAATTTAGTTTCGCAAACAGGGCGACATAAAGGACAACAAGAACGATCCCAAGCTTCATGATGTTCCGATTCATGCCGCCACCTCTGCCGCCGCACGATTCATCGCTCGCTTTGAAGTTTGATCACTAGTGCGCAACAAAAGCGCAAGGATCACGTAGTTCATAACCAACGACGACCCGCCGTAGGAAATGAAGGGAAGCGCAACACCAGTGAGCGGCAGAAGACGGAGCACACCAGCAACGATGATGAATGCCTGCAAACCAAGCAGCAGAGTGAAACCTGTCGCCAACAGCTTGTCGAAAACCTGATCGGTGTCTGCGGCGATACGCAAACCAGAACCGATGACCAACAAGTAGGCAATGATGATTAATGAGCCCCCCGCCAGTCCGAGTTCCTCGGCGATCACGGCAAAGATGAAGTCGTTCTCCGCTGCGGGTATGCGGGTATCACCGCCACGACCGAGGCCTGTTCCAGTAAGACCTCCAAACGCTATGGCGAACATTCCCTGGATGATTTGGTATCCGTTCCCGCTTGGCGTCTTCCACGGATCAAGCCAAATGTCAACGCGAACTTTCACATGATCGAGGGTCCTCCATGCGAAGACTGCGCCCGCAGTAAAGAGTCCTCCGCCAATCACGAGGAACGATGTGCGTTGCGTTGCAACCCAGATCATCACCAAGAACAGCCCGAAGAAAAGCAGCGATGATCCAAGGTCCTTTTGGTAAAACATCACGAGCAGGGTGATGCCCCACGCTATGAGCACTGGTCCTAAGTACTTCGGATGCGGAAGTCGAAGAGGTCCAATTTTCCATTGACTCGTTGCAATGAGCTCACGTTGATCAGCCAGGTACGCCGCAAAGAAGATGGCCAAAGCAACCTTGGCGATCTCGCCGGGCTGAAAGTTGATCGGCCCAAGTTTCACCCAGATTTTGCTCCCGGATCCGGCGTCGTAACCCAAACCCGGAACCAGCGGGAGCAGGAGAAGGCCGATACCAACAAGAGCGAATGTGTACCGATAGCGCTCAAGATCACGCGGTCGTTTTACCCACCAAAGCGTGAGAACAAACCCAAGAATTCCGATCGCCGTCCACGTCGCCTGCGCCGCTGCAAGTTTTTCATTTAGGCCCGCAATGACGACATAGCCAAGTCCATTCAGCAGTGTCACTGTTGGAAGAAGAATCGGATCAGCACCTGGCGCCAACTTTCGCACGGCAAAGTGCGCGCCCATAAATAGAGCGATTACGGCAACCAGAAACGGAATGATGTTCGCCGGGATACGAGAATCAGAACCGAGACTCGCTAATACGTAGGCCGCACAAACGATGACGACTGTCATCAACATCAGGCCCAGTTCAGTGTTGCGTCGGCGCGTCACCGCTTCACTGCACAGTCGTTGTAGTTGTGCTCGACGTTGATGCACCCAACGAAGCTGCGAGGGTCGTGGTTGTTGACGCCTTTAGGTTCTGTTCAACCAAATTGTCGATAAAGGTGCGAGCCGACTCAAGGGAAGGTTGTTCGACCCCGTTTTGCACGTCGATGACAGCCGATCGAGGAACGTTGGCGATCAAGAGTTCAGAATCTTCAGCCAGAGTTGGTTCGATCCACAGCACGCCGCCAGGCTTGCCGTGAAAAATTGCGACCTTGTCGCCATCGACGCCGACATACCAAGTCTTCGTGCCCGTCCACCAGATGAACGCGAATCCGGTGAGAATCACAAAAACGAATGCAGCGATAAAAACACCGACGCGCCAAGTAAAAGAACTGCGGAGTACTCCCGGGGCTCGAGTCGGCTTCGGGTCGGCTCCAGGTGGTTCTGGGACGGTGAGGTCGCCACCGGTATGCGAGTTGCGCACTCGATTCGCGGGATCAGCTTTCGGATCGCGACCGGCGTCATCGACAACATCAACGATGACGCACGTAATGTTGTCGCGTCCGCCACCTTCATTAGCCAGTCGGATCAGTTCACGACAGGTCTCGTTGGGATCAGCGAGGCGTCGAAGAGTTGCGGCAATGCGACTTTCGTCGACCTCGTTGAACAAGCCATCGCTGCAGATCAAATAACGATCACCGATGACCGGGAGCATCTCCCATGAATCAACAAGCACGGTTCCATCGATACCAAGGGCACGAGTGAGGATGTTCCGCTGGGGATGGACCGCCGCTTCAGCCGCAGTGAGGCGGCCTTGACGCTCCATCGTGGCAACGAGGCTGTGGTCTTCAGTTATCTGGGCAAGGTTCCCGTCGGAGAGTAGATAGAGACGAGAATCGCCAACGTTGACAACACCGATTGCATCGCGACCCGAGGCTTCGACAAGCGCCATCGCAACGAGGGTTGTGCCCATTCCGACGAGTTCTGGATCGGTGGTTGAGCGCTCGACCAAAATGCGGTTCGCGTCTTCGACGGCGCGCACCAAGACATCGGTTCCAGCAGCGGTAAACCCTGACTGAAGACTTTCGAGGGCCAGATGGCTCGCTACCTCGCCTGCTTGATGTCCGCCCATGCCATCGGCAACCGCAAAGAGGCCGTCGACAACAAGGAATGAGTCCTCATTGGCCTGACGAACGCGACCGGTATCGGAGGCTGCTCCCCAGGCGAAACGCGTCACTGCATCTCCATGACGGTGTTACCGATCTGCACGACATCTCCGGGCTTAATGACCATCGGCCCCGAAACTTTGTGTCGGTTCAACCATGTTCCATTCGTGGAACCGAGGTCTTCGATCTGCCATTGATTGTCCCTAGTGAACAAGCGTGCATGGATCTGCGATGCATAGGTGTCGTCAATCGTCACTTGGCAACCGGCGGCACGACCTATCGAAACCTCTCCGCTTAATGGCCACAACTTGCCTGCGAGTTCCACCGGTTCACGAAGGAGAAGCTGACGGATTTGTACCGCGTTTTTCACGTCTTTGCGGCGTTTGCGCGTGGGCACGGCAACCGGAGTAGTCACGCCGCCCGCGGGTAGCTGCGGAGTAGGACGAAGTTCTGCCCACACCGCGCGAACAACACGGAAGAAAAACAGATAGAGAAGCGCGAGAAGGCACAGTTTCAGGACCAGAAGCAGTTGGTCAGAGACCATTGTCAGGACGCCTGGAACGTGAGTCGGATACTTCCGAAACCGAGTTCGTCGCCGTCACGAAGTTCACGTTCATGAACCGGCACGCCATTAACAGTGCTTCCATTAGTGGAACCGAGATCGACGAGTACAAATCCGACGCCCCGCGGATGTATTTCTGCGTGACGACGGCTCACGTTCGGATCGACCAGCGTGACCTCGCATTCAGGCAAGCGGCCAATGCTGACCATTTGCTCATGCAGAACGAAACGCTCGCCACTGGGCAGAACCAGCGAACCGGCTCCGGCGCCACCTTTGCCTTCCCGGAATCGGGATTCGATTGAAAAGGTGCCAGTGCGCTGATTGTCGTCGAGAACAAGTTCGATCTCAACCGGGCCTAGGAATCCGTAGGCCTCGTCGCGCGCATGTTCGCGAGCCGCATCGCAGAGTTCGCGAGCCAGCGAATCGGCGATGTCGACGAACGAATCGTGATCGTCGGGAGCAATAGCAATGGTGAATGAGTTGGGCGCAACCGTGCGGCCCCGAACATCGACGGTGCGATGATCGTCCATCTCGCGGGTGAGCTTGCGGCCGATTTCAATTGGGCGGACGCCATTTTTGAAGACTCGCGAGAACACGCCTTCCACGGCATGTTCGAGACGACGTTCAAACCCTTTGAGACCCACGGCGAACAGGTTAGAGCCGCAGGCAGTTCATCCAATGCCGCCGACCGGAATGGCAGAATCCCGCATGCCGGCAGCGATTTTGGATTCGTGAGGCCCATCGATGGGCAGTAGAGTCAGCATTCCACTCGCGCGAGTGGCGGAATAGGCAGACGCGCAGGATTCAGGTTCCTGTGCCCGCAAGGGTGTGGGGGTTCAAGTCCCCCCTCGCGCACCACAGATCGGCTTTGGCCCTGAGCGATGTGTCTGATCGCAGGGCTTGAGAACCGTGGGGCTAGTGAATTGAAAAGCCTTCGTAGTCGTTTGCGGCCAAGTCACGAGCTCGGGCCATGAAGCGGTCGAGGCCACCGAGGTAGATCGGCAACACGCGTGCTTTGCCCTCGATGTTGCCGCCGTTGTACCAGGAGTTGCACGAGGGTGCGGTGAACATTGATCCCACAGCAGCAGCTTCGACTTCAGCACACCATTCCTCTTGCGCCTCGGACTCGACCTCCACATGGGTCTTCTCGTTCGCCGCGAGATAATCGAGAAAGTCCGCGATCCAACCCACCTGTAGTTCGATGTGCGGGGGATAGGTAGCCAGCACGCCCACGCTTCCTGGCCCGATGATCATGAACATGTTTGGAAAATCGGCGACGGCAAAACCCATAAACGTGCGCGGTCCATCGACCCATTCGTCACGCAATAGACGGCCGTTTTTGCCACGCATATCGATACGCGTAAGCGCACCAGAGACTGCATCGAAACCAGTAGCAAAAATCAAGACGTCGAGTTCCTGCAAACCCGTCGAGGTGACAACGCCTTCCGGTACGACTTCAACAATCGGATCTTTGCGAAGGTCAACAAGGGTCACGTCGTCGCGGTTGAACGTTTCGAAGTAGCCGTTATCGAGCACCGGGCGTTTGCACCCAATCGGATAATCCTTCGGAGAAAGCGAATCGGCAAGTTCAGGATCGTTAATCGTGCGACGCACCATCTCGCGAAACAGTTCCACTGCCATCGCGTTCGCATCGAGGTCTTTGGCCGAATCGGCCCAGATGCGCGCAGCACTAAATCCGTGCTCCGCGAGAGCAGTTTCGCGCTCTTCCGGTGTGCTTTCGAGGATGCGCTTATTGGGATCGGCAATCGTGAAGATCACTGCACCCGTTGTATTCGCAGTAGCGAGGGGCGATGCGTACTGCTGCGCGCGTACTTCGCGATAGCGAGACTTGATCTCGTCCTGTTCCTTGTCAGTCAATGGTTTGTTCTGCGAAGGCCATGTGAAGGCGGCGGTGCGTTGGAACACCGTGAGATGACCAGCCATTTTCGCGAGTTCTGGAATTGCTTGGACACCCGATGAACCATTCCCAACAATGCCAACGCGTCGGCCCTCGAGTGCAACGCCTTCTTCGGGCCACAAACTTGTCTGCACAATCTCGCCAGTAAAAGTGTCGATGCCCGGCCAATCGGGACGATGCGGCGCCGACAATCCGCCGGTGCCCATGGCGCAGAAACGAGAGCGCAGTTGTTCGCCAGTTTCGGTGTCGAAGACCCACGTGTCGGTCTTTTCATCGAACGTCATTGCGGCGACACCGGTTTCAAGGCGAATGTCGGGACGAAGGTTGTAACGGTCGGCAATGTGATTGAGATAGCGCTCGATCTCGGGCTGGGCCGCGAAGTGTTCGCTCCATTCCCATTCCTGTTCGAGTTCGGGATCGAATCCAAACGAGTACTCAAGACTGGGGATGTCGCACCGTGCCCCGGGATAGCGGTTCCAGAACCACGTGCCTCCAACGCCTGCGGCGCGCTCAAGAACGATCACGCGGAACCCACGCTCGCGCAGCACTTTCAGCGCGTAGAGACCAGACATTCCCGCGCCTACCACGATGACGTCAGCGTCCAGCGTTACGTCGCTACTCCCCATGACCGCTCCCCCGAGCTCTTCCGAATAGGAAAATTCTTCCACCAATCGAAGTCCTGCTCAACGGCGATTCGACCAAGCACTGAAACTGGCGACCGATCCTGAACCTGGCCGCTTCAACCATGGCCAAGGATGGAGCTCGGCGAGGACTACTGAGTCCGCTCGGTGCCTCCAACCTGGCACGGGCGCGAACGTGGTCGCGAGGGGTCGGTCGGCGAGAACCTTCCTTGGGTCTCCAAGGTGAATCTCAAGGGCTCGCTCAGCTCCCAACTCGGCAAGACGATCAGTAAGAAAGACAAGGCGCTTCGAAGAAAGTTGGAGTGCTTGAAGTAACGACTCATCGAAGACAAAGATCACCGGCAGACCGGGATGTGCTGCCAGCGCAGGGTCGTCATCGCCCAGCGACTCGGCAGTCAGCCACACCACTTCAGGGGACGAAGACCGCTCGACCTTCTTTGGTCCAGCCGTCCTCTCAGAATCAGGATCGTGCCGGACCCGATCATCGCGCTCAACTGACACCAGTTCTGGTTCGTCTGGCCATTCGCCTATCGGACACGCATCGCGATGGTCACATGAATTGCAGAGTTCAGGAGCCCGCCGACGGACTTGGGACTGCGAGAACCCGTACACCTTTGATGAACCGGCACCAGTCGTCCACTGCCAACCGAGTCGATTCGCGGCGCGAGAACCGTCAAGGAGGTGGGTGAAGAAATACTGCTCGCCAATGCGCCAGTCCGCTCCATTGCGTACCGACCAATGCGACGCGAGCCACATGCGTGTCTGGTTGACCAACCATCCATCGCTTTCAAGTTCGTCAAGATTCACCGAAATACAGCGCATCGAGCGATCCCATGGTTCGACATCATTCGTAGAGCGAACAACGGGTGCGTTGCGTAACGGTGAACCTGTTGCTCTTCCTAAACGCGCATAGAGGTGACGTGCGTATTCCTGCCAACGCAGTTCGTCACGAAACTTTTGGACATCTTTTGATGGTCCGGTCGCCAGTTTGAAAACTCGCGGAAGTGTTAGCAGGCCATGGCGAATCCAGGGCGAAAGACCAGAAGCTCCGCGCCGCTCCAATGGCAAGACCTCGTTGCGTCGCTCGGCATAACCAGTGAGATCCAACGCCTCGAGCGCTGCATCGGCCGCCGCTTGGGTTCCAACGAATCGTTCCGATCTGCGTGCGTCGTCACTAAAGAGATACCCGAGATGTTGCGCGACCCACTGCACTTCTTGGCCGGGTTCAGGAATCGGCAACATCGTCCCGCTCATGTCAGACCAATCCGAAATGGACCCTTGGCGGTCGAAGGATCGATCCGTCGGCCATCTTGGGTAATGACAACGCGTCCTTCGACGGAAAGTCGACGAGCCGCGGCGCGGGCTGGTTTGACGAATCGGTCCCATTCCTCGCCCACTACCAATTTTGCAGCATCGTTTGGGCAAATCGTCGCGTTCCGCGGCCGGCTCGCGAGCAATTCCATGATGGCCGTTTCAAGATCCTGATCGACTGGTCGGATTCCCCGTTTTCGACATGCATCCGAGCAATAACGAACCTCATCCCATGAACGCGACCACTTCTTGCGCCACTGCATCGTCCGACCGCAGACAACACAGTCTTTTTCTGGTGTCGTTGTCACGCGTTTCTGCCGAGGGTGCTTTCGATCTCTCGTGCGGCTGCGGCACCGGAAAGCGCAGCGCCTTCGACCTTTGCGCCACCAAACGCATCGCCCGCACAAACAAACGGCGGGAGATCGCTGAGTCGCAGGAATCGTTCCGGGTGTTCAACCGACGGTCGGGCGTAGAGCCACCGCTGAATCTGAACCGATCCGGAGATCACCGCCGAGTGAAGTTGGGCCGCATCAAGCAATGCTTCGGTGATCGCTTCGTCGGACGCATCCCAAAGCGCACAACTGAAATCTGGCGTGGCGTGGATAGTCACCGCGGGCACTGGCGAGATTCCCTTCAATTGATTGTCGGCCATCCAATCAATCGGTCCGCCGTCGGGATCGACTGCTCCCGGTTCCGTAAGCCCCGAGGGTCCGTCAAGAACTGCCATCAACGCAATACATGGGTCATACGCAATCGCATTCAACGCAGCCGCATCGCTTGAAGTCAGCACGACATCACCGTTTTCCAAAAGCGCAATCGTCTGAGGAACTGGCGCAGTAGCGAGCACTACATCAGCAGCAAGTTCCGAGCCGTCAACAAGAGTGACTCTCCAGGACTCTGCATCGCGAGCAAGCGCAGCAACCTGTGATGCAGTGCGCACATCAAGACCAGCGGCGAGATTCTTGGCGACGGCATTCATCGATACCGATCCACGGAAACGCGTGTGTCCGTCGGGATCAAGCGCGCCTTCTGGTCCGATGCGCCCGCGGAACCATGGAGCGACAACACCGTCATTCACCCAACGATCCACTATCAGGGCGAACTCAGCGCTATGCGTCGTGATGAACTGCGCGCCGTGATCAAGCGTCGCGTCGCCGATGCGCCGCGTCGCAAGGCGGCCACCAACACCTCGACCCTTATCGAGCACGACGACATCGCATTGCTTGAGAAGTTGATGTGCTGCAGTGAGTCCGGCCATCCCCGCGCCGACTACCACGACACGCGGCCGACTCATCTCAGAGGCCGCGGTTGGTCTCCGCAAGACCCAGCTTGACCTGAGCGGAATCGATATAGGTCTTCTCGCTAATGAACGCGTGCTGAGTGCCGGTGTAGATGTCGCGGAATGCTCGTTCGAGACGGCTTCCTTCGCGAATAGCCGTTGTGCCCGCAGCAAGATGCGCCCACTGCGCAACTTCGCGACTTGCTTCGGTCGCGTACGTCGCAGCGATGCGCATATCGGCACGCATATCGACAGTGAGTTCGCCCCCCTCGGCCACGACCGTCTCGGCTTCGGTGTAGGTATCGACAACAAGTTGGCGAGCAGCACGCCACATGCCCAGGTGATGCGCGTAACCACGCTGGAAGGTGGTCTTGTGCACGAGCGTTTCCATGTCGCCCATGCGTGCTTTCACCTTCGCGAGTTCAGCGACATCGTCAATCATGCTCTTGGCTACACCGAGAGCCCACGCAGCGTGGCCCGCTGCAGTAATTGCCATGAGACCCATCTTGAATGTCGGTGAACTTCCGCGCTGTGGTGTGCGTTCAAAGAGTTCAAAGACTCGATGATCAGGAACAAACAGATCGGTGACGTTGTAGTCGTAGGAACCGGTTCCCTTAAGACCCTGCACATGCCATCCGTCGGTGAAGTTGATGTCGTCACGATGAATGACAGCCGCCATCAACATGATTTCTCCGTTGGCGTCGAACATGAAATTGCCATCGTCGATCGGAAGGAAACCTGCGCACACAAACTCAGAGTGTCCGGTGCCGGAACCAAAGTTCCATGAGCCGCTGATCTTGTAGCCGCCGTCAACTTTTTGACCCTGACCATTCGGTGCGAACTGACCGCCCATCGTGACGCGCTCGGCGCTGCCAAACGTTTCTGCGAAACCTGAATCGGGAAGGTAGGCCGCAACGGCAGCGGCCGACGGCAGGTTGGCAATGCCAATCCAACCGAACGAACCGTCGAGTTCGGCCATGGCCTGCCACGTGTTGATCATGTCGGCGAATGAAGGTTCTGAACCGCCGGCTTCGGCAGGGTTCAGATACGACATAAGGCCGCATTCCCACATGGCGTCAACAACCGCTGGGGTCATGGTGCGGTTTGCCTCGCATGCTGCGGCTTCTGCGAGAACAAGCTCGGCCATGGCGTCCACGAGTGAAGTACCTGAATCAGTCAAAGTCATGGAAGCAATGTAGGCCCTCTGCTATTCCGATCAAGCACCGAGAGATTTGCCGGGGCTCCGGTGCCGAAGATTCACACCCAAATTCCCCTTGGCGTCTCTGGCCTCTCATCCGAAACGGCCCCCAGTTTCGGAGAGCAGCTGTGACCATCACCGAAACTGCCCGAAGTTCCCAAACGGTGAACCTCCAGCATTTTCTCGCCCCGATGCCTCATTTCCTGCGATCTGTGACACCGTTTGTATCTGGATCTATGAACATTTCTTCCAAACCCCCCGCTTCAAAGCCCAGCGAGACCTCGTCCGCCGATGCCTTCGATATCGACGGCGTCGTTCGGCGAGATCAGTCTGCGCTGGCAAGGATTTACGATCGGCTTGGTGGCGCGATTTATGGGTTGAGCCGGCAAGTTCTCAAAGACGATGGTCTTGCCCAAGACGTCACTCAAGAGATCTTCTTGCGCTTGTGGAATGAACCCAAACGATTCGATACTGAACGAGGGTCGTTGCGGTCATTCCTCCTCCGCGAAGCCCATAGTCGTTCAATCGAAAAAGTTCGATCTGAAGAAGCTCGGAGGCAACGGGAATCCCGCTCCGAGTCTCTAGACCGACCTGCGCTGCGCGACACAGAAGACGACGTACTCAGATCACTGACTTCGAATGACGTTCGCAATGCACTTTCTCAGCTGCCTGGAGGAGAGCGATCCGCCATTGTTCTGGCGTATTACGGCGGTCATTCGTATCGTGAGGTAGCAAACGTTCTCGATACTCCCGAAGGGACTGTCAAAAGCCGCATCCGTTCCGGGCTCATGAAACTCTCCCTGATACTGACTGATGAAGGATCGGAGGCCAAGCGATGACACCTCGAGACCAAAATCAGCCGCAAGATTCAACACGTGAACTGCTTGGCGCCTACGTGCTCGATGCCGTCGATGACGTTGAACGCAGACGAGTAGAAAATCTCCTCGCCAGCGATTCGTCAGCCCGCGACGAAGTCGAACGACTGCGCGTTGCAGCGGACAAACTCGGAGAGGCGTCTGCATCCGTTGCACCACCGCAGCTGTGGGAATCGATCCATAGTGAAATCAACTCGGCGCTACCGATTGCTGCAAACTCAGGAGTTGCCGAACCAACCTCAATCTCCTCATCGAAACAGCTCCGACGTTCCAACAAATCATTTCTCGCTGCAGCGGCAGTGCTCGCCGTCTTTGTAATCGGAGGAGCAATTTTTGCCGGCCTTCGTCAAGAGAACAACGTCCCCGACACCATCGCCGCAATGACGGCTATGGCCAACGATGCCGCCTCCAAACCCGGCTCTCGCACAGGGTTCCTGTCCGACCCCGATCAAACAATGAAGGTGCAGGTTGTCGCAGACGCACAAGGTCATGGGTTCCTGATGACCGACCCGCTGCCAGCGCTTCCGGAAAACCAGACCTATCAACTCTGGGCGGCAAATAACGGAACCATGATTTCTCTCGGGATGCTCGGCTCAAATCCAGAGATGTCACTGGTTCCAATTGATCCATCGGTGACCGAACTTGCACTCACTCGAGAACCCATGAGCGGGAGTATTTCTCCGACAAGTGACCCTATGGCGACGGGATTTCTCGCTTAATCAGGAATTCGTTCCGAT
>JAEMTX010000139.1 GCA_016462055.1 Acidimicrobiia bacterium
GCCTTGGTCTTTCACTCAACCTTGGCCGATCCGGTAGGTCCGGTTCGTTCCGCTCGTTCAAGCGATATCGATCTCGTTGCTGATCTTTCGACGCCATTGTTTGTCTGGTCTGGTGGGAACGGTGGAGTGATAGGCGAAGTCAATGCTGCTGCTGGCAAGGGCATCCTCACTGACGCTTCTTATAACGCCACCGCTCCTGCGTATTACCGGTCGAATGATCACGAAGCTCCGCACAACTTGTATGTGCACTTGCCGCAGGTACTTGAACTGAAAGCACCAGAAAAGCAGGGAAATCCTGCGCCGATCTTCAACTTCCGCAAGGCTGTAACTGCTGGTGCTACCGCAACGACTTCGTCATCGACATCGACAACGTCGAAAAAATCAGAGTCGACCACAACGACGATTGCTCCGACAACGACGACTACAACACTTCCAGGCGCACTTACCCTGGGCTTTACGCTCGACTTTGGCGGCGTCGTCGTTGATTACGTCTGGAATCCCACAACCAAGGGATGGTCACGACTTCAAGTCGACGGGTCGCATCCTCGTCCACAGAGTCCAACCCTCGATGCCGCTGGCGTGCAGGTCTCCCCGGCCAACGTCATCGTCCAGTTCATCGACTACGGGCAGAGTCCTTCCGATGATCGGTCGCCGATGGCGCTCACTGTAGGTTCGGGCAAGGTGCTGGTCTTCACCGATGGTCGTGTCATTGGTGGCACTTGGTCGCGTCCGACCGCCGACAAACCCACCACCTACACGGCCATCGATGGATCGCCGATCCTGCTCACTCCTGGGCGCACGTGGGTGGCACTTCCGAGGGCCGGTTCGGCGATTTCTTTGGTCGACCAAGCGACCGCCGATTCGTACCTTGCCATCAAGGGTTGAACCGCTCCGACTTCGTTCGCGTGGGGTCTTCGCCCGTAGACTGTGTCCATGGCTGATCTGACTCCCGGGATCATTTCTCGAACAACTGGCACCGACCTAGTAAAGCGTGGACTCGCTGACATGCTCAAAGGCGGCGTCATCATGGACGTCGTTGATGCGGCTCAGGCAAAAATCGCTGAGGATGCCGGGGCAGTTGCGGTGATGGCACTTGAGCGCGTGCCTTCCGACATCCGTCGTGATGGTGGCGTTGCTCGAATGAGCGATCCCGAAATGATTCAGGGCATTCAGGAAGTCGTCAGCATCCCGGTGATGGCCAAGGCCCGCATTGGTCATATCGCCGAAGCGCAGATTCTTCAGGCTCTGCAGGTCGACTACATCGATGAATCCGAAGTTCTTACGCCCGCTGACGAGGCCCATCACATCGATAAGTGGGCGTTTGACGTTCCGTTCGTATGCGGCGCCACCAATCTTGGTGAAGCTCTTCGCCGCATTTCTGAAGGTGCATGCATGATCCGCTCGAAGGGCGAAGCCGGCACTGGAAATGTTGTTGAGGCTGTTCGTCACCTGCGCTCGATCCTTGGCGACATCCGCAAGATCACCACTGCTGATCAAGCAGAACTGTTCGATTGGGCCAAGCGCCTTCAAGCACCGCTTCCCCTTGTCCAGGAAATCGCCGAAACCGGAACTCTTCCTGTCCCGATGTTCTGCGCTGGTGGCATCGCAACGCCTGCCGATGCATCATTAGTGATGCAACTTGGCGCTCAGGCCGTATTTGTTGGTTCAGGCATCTTCAAGAGTTCTGATCCGACCCTGATGGCCAAGGCAATCGTCGAAGCCACAGCGAACTACCTCGACCCCGACATTCTCGCGAAGGTCAGTCGTGGCCTTGGCGACGCAATGCCCGGTCTCGAAATCGGAACGCTCGAAACCAAACTTTCTGAGCGGGGTTGGTGAGCCGCACTGCGGTGAACCATTCCTGATGACTACTCGTGGATCGGAGCCCCCAGGTGGCTCTCCCTCGTATCGGAGTGCTTGCTCTACAAGGCGCGGTTGATCTGCATGTCCACGCACTCGAACGCTTAGGTGTCGAGACCATTGAAGTTCGAAGGGCTGAAGATCTAGCCCGTGTTGATGGCCTTGTTCTGCCCGGTGGCGAATCGAGCACCATCTCGAAACTGTTGGTCATCAACGAATTGTTCGAACCGCTCGCCGAGCGATTGAACGAAGGAATGCCCGCGTTCGGAACCTGCGCCGGAATGATCATGTTGGCCTCGGAAATTCTTGACGGCCGTGACGATCAGTTGTCGTTCGGAGCGATCGATATATCGGTTCGACGTAATGCGTTCGGGCGTCAGATTGATTCATTCGAAACCGACCTCAGCGTGATCGGACTTCCAGAGTCGCCGGTGCACGCAGTCTTCATCCGGGCCCCTGTCGTTGAACGCGTTGGCCCCGAAGTGGAAATCCTCGCAGCGGTGGAAGAAGGCCGACCAGTGGCCTGCCGGCAGGGGAATGTGCTGGTGACCTCGTTCCACCCCGAATTGTCGCCCGATCTTCGACTCCACGAACTCTTCATCAAGGGGATGGCAGGATGACTGCGCTCCTCACCTTTTCTCACCAGTAAGAGAGGCTCCAATGTCGGGACATTCCAAATGGGCGACGATCAAGCACAAGAAGGGCGCTGCTGATCAAAAGCGCGCCAAGGTGTTCGCCAAACTCATTCGTCAGGTCGAAGTTGCGGCGCGTGAAGGCGGCGGCGATCCTGCGATGAACCCTGCGCTGCGAACGATGTTTCAGAAGGCGCGTGACAGTTCGGTGCCGATCGACACCATCGAACGCGCTATCAAGCGCGGCACGGGTGAACTTGAAGGTGTTACCTATGAACAGATCACCTACGAGGGTTACGCACCCCACGGCGTGGCGATCCTCATCGATGTCCTCACCGATAATCGCAATCGCACGGGCAGCGAAGTTCGAACTGCTCTGAAGAAGACCGGTGGATCGCTGGCTGAACCCGGGGCGGTGGCGTGGCAGTTCGAACGCAAGGGCGTCATCATCCTTCCGCGCAGTGCCGAAGAGGACGACATCATGATGGCAGCCCTCGACGCCGGTCTTGAAGACCTTGCCGACGAAGGCGACACGTGGAAACTCGTGTGCGCACCTACCGATCTGCCTGCAGTGCGTGCAGCGCTTGAAGAAGCTGGCATCGCTATCGATTCTGCCGACTCCACAATGGTGTCGACCACGACAGTGATGCTCGACACGGCAGAGGCCGCGAACTCTGTGCTGCGAGTTATCGATGCCTTAGAGGACGATGACGATGTCCAAGACGTCTACGCCAACTTTGATATTCCCGATGAGATCATGCAGGAACTCGGCTGATCGCTTCTGCGAACCGTGATGGGCCGGAGGCGGTGCGATAGGTCGTGAGTTCTGTCCTAGCGACGGGGCCGTCGAGGCGGTGCACTTGCTCGGGGAGTAATCGGCTCGGCTGAGTCGGTTTCGGCATCGAGTCGGCGCCAGGCCTCAACCCGTTCGGCCTTGAGGGTCCCGTCGGCCAATGCGGCGGCGACTGCACAGCCTGGTTGGCCTTCGTGTTGGCAATCAGCGAAGCGACAGGTTGAAGCTATTTCATCGACATCGACAAATGTTTCGGCAACTCCGTCGGTATCGGCAATTAGCCCGACTGCTCGGATGCCGGGGGAGTCAATAAGGACGCCGCCGCCGGGGAGCAGATGAAGTTCCCTCGTTGTTGTTGTGTGTCGGCCTTTGCTGTCGCTTTCACGAACATCGCCAATCGTGACGACGTCATCGCCGAGCAGTGCGTTCACGATGCTCGACTTTCCCGCACCCGACTCGCCAAGCAGCGTCACGGTGTCGTGACCGATGATCGAACGAATTTCCTCGATGCCTATGCCTTCCTTTACTGAAGTCACGATGACATCGATACCGGGGTGCGCAGCGCGGACTTCGTCGGCCGCGTGCTGAGGGTCAACTTCGATGTCGCCATCTCTCGAAGCTTTGGTGAGGACTACAACTGGTTCTGCCCCAGCATCGCGACTGATCGCGGTGCCGCGCTGGATGCGACCGTCTTTTACGGGGCGGTCGAGACCGCAGACCAGCAGCACCTTGTCGATGTTGGCAGCGAGTTGCTGTTCGCCGTCTCCGTGAGCATTTCGACGACGCAAAAGCGATCGGCGGGGGAGCACTGCAATGATTTCGTCGTTTTTCAGTGCCACCCAATCGCCGACGGTGGGTTGCGGTTCAAGACGAAGCGTGAGCATCACTGTTTCGGTGCGCCCGGGCAGAGCAAGAACTAGAGCGACCCCGTGGTGTTGGAGGACTCGTGCCGGTTCGGCGCCTTGCGCAATCGACGCCAATGACTTCGCCCAGGTGGGATCCCAGCCGAGTGGGATCAATGAGTCGAGTGACGAACTCACAGGTTCATGATTCCGGAACGTTTCCAGTGGTCACGTAGGTATCCAGACGTGCGAGCGTCTTTTCCATTGAAGCGAGATTCTTTGCGGGGGTGTCCTGCTTTTCAAGAAGCCAAGCCAGAGGGCTTGGTCGCCAGTCAAAAGTTTCGGTGACTTTGGTGCCACCATCAATAGGTTCGAGTTCATATCGCCAAACGTGCTGGCCGATATGACGCCAAGCGATCTGTTTGCCCTCATCGAACTCGAGCACCTTGTTGCGCATGGTGGCGTGAAAGCTCATCTTCATCCCGAATTTTGCGCCAAGGTAAAGGCGCGGCGGGTTGCCTTTGGCGCCAACAAGTGTTCCGGAGCCATCGATGATCGAATGTCTCGCCGGATCGGCGAGGACCTCGAAGATCTCTCGGGATGGTGCTGCGATCACGCGAGATGTTGAGACGTGACGCTCTGACTTTGGAGTGCTCATCTCTTCAGTCTCTCAGGCGGATGCCTTTGATGTGAGTACATCTCGCAATGCAGCCTCGATCGTGGGGTGGGCGAATGAATAACCACTGGCCTCGAGCGCTCTGGGGACCACGCGAGCGCTGGTGAATAACAGGGCATCAGCGAGTTCAGCACCCAACAGAAGTTTGGGGCCGAACGATGGCACTGGAGCAAATGTCGGACGATGCATGGCCTCACCGAGAGCTTTGGTGAACTGGCTGTTGGTGATTGGGCTCGGTGCGGTGGCATTGACGGGACCACTGATGTCATGGTCAAGCAACCAACGGATTGCTCCGATTTCATCGGCCATCGAAATCCAACTCCACCACTGCTTGCCCGAGCCCATGCGCCCGCCGAGTCCGAAGCGGAAGAGGGGAAGCATCTTGGCGAGTGCTCCACCGTCGGTGGTGAGAACAATGCCGG
>JAEMTX010000140.1:0-3763 GCA_016462055.1 Acidimicrobiia bacterium
GCTTCCCTCGAGCCAAAGGATGTCACCGGGTTTCATTTCTGCAAGCGCCCGCTCAACTGCGCTCCCACCGCTGCCGGAGCGCCGCACTCCCCGTTCCCGATCGAGCAAAGCCTTGTAGGAAACGACGTCCCCTCTGTCGCAAGTGGAATCTTCGGTGAGCCGCTCAAGTTTCTCGAACTGAGTGGCGATTCGGAGTTCCTCTCGCGCCACATCGGCGTCGGTTTGGTACTGGGCGAAACTGCTTCCGAGTAAACGGTGTGCCTCCCCTGCGTCATACCTCCGGACCAAATTTGCAGCCATGTTGTAGGTCGGACGGAAAGAACTCGTGAGACGAAAACTCCGACTCGCGGCCAGCGTCGCAACATCATCGAAGGTGACAAACGGAGACCAGAGGACAACGGCGTTTCCGTGATCGTCGATCCCCCTTCTTCCTGCCCGTCCAGTGAGTTGTGTGTACTGCGCTGGAGTTAGGAACTCGTGGCCCTCTCCAGTGAATTTCGTAAGTTTGTCGATAACGACTGTTCGCGCCGGCATGTTGATGCCAAGGGCAAGGGTTTCTGTGGCGAAGACGATTCGAACGAGTCCTTCTACGAAGCACTGCTCGACCGCCTCCTTGAATGGCGGAACAAGTCCTGCGTGATGGCTCGCGATTCCTCTTTCGAGGGAATCGAGCCAACGTCCGTAATCGAGAACCTTCAGGTCGTCGTCGCTGAGTTCTTCTACGTGAGACTCGGCAATCTTTCGAATTCGTTCGCGATCATCTGAGTCGGTGAAAGTCAGGCCAGCTCGCGTACAGGAAAGAACTGCGTCATCGCAACCGTTTCGGCTGAAGATAAAGAAAATTGCTGGCAGCATCGAACGCTCAGCAAGCAACTCAACTACTTCGACTCGACCGGGCGTGGCGTAGCGCCGGCGGCCGCCGCTAGAGCGATCACGGAGATCGAGGTCGTATCGGTGGCCACGCTCATCGGCCTTCCCCTCAGCGAGAGTGGGAAGCAGAACGAGGCCGTCTCCTTGGCGATCCGCTACGAGGTACCAGTTGTCGAGCGTGACGGGTCGTTTCGTTTCGACCACCACCTCGGTTGGCCCCCGCACGGCACTAATCCATTGACCAAGTTCATCAGCATTCGAAACTGTCGCTGAGAGACACACGAGTCGAACATGTTTGGGTAGATGGATAATCACCTCTTCCCATACCGAGCCTCGGTACGTGTCTTGCAAGTAATGCACTTCATCGAGCACAACCCAGGCAAGGGCGTCAAGACCCGGGGAACGGGCATAGATCATGTTTCGCAAAACTTCAGTTGTCATGACGACGATGGGAGCGTCGCCGTTGACGGCGGTATCTCCGGTCAAGAGGCCGACTGACGCTTCACCGTGCTCTTCGGTCAAATCATGGAACTTCTGATTCGAAAGAGCTTTGATTGGCGTCGTGTAGAACGCTCGAGCGCCCGACTTCAGGGCGAGGGCAAGAGCGTGCTCGGCGACTTTCGTCTTGCCGGAGCCGGTAGGGGCAGAGACCAGCACTGAAACCCCGCGATCGATCGCGGCGATCCCCTCGAGCTGGAACCGATCAAGTTCAAATGATTCGCTCACGTCAATCGGCGACTGCATCGGAGTCGCTCACCGCAGCCTTCCGCTTTGAACGACGCCGCAAGGCGAGGATGAGGGCTCCTAGGGCAACTGAGAGTGCATAGAGCAGGACCATCGGAAGCGCCAAAGCAGTCATCGAGATCGGGTCGCCACTAGGTGTGATCACCGCGGCGATTACCACGATCACGACGATCGCTTGGCGCCACCATCGAAGCAATTGTCTCGGCGTGATCACACCGATCATCTGCAAGGAGACAAGCAAAACCGGGAACTCGAAACCAACACCAAACGCGAGCATCATCCAGACGATCAAGGTCACATAACTGTCAGCCGTATAAAAGGGCTCAATTTGCGAGCCGCCGATAGTCGTAAGGAATTCAAGCGTTGGATTCAGTACGTAGTAGGCCAACATTGCGCCACCAAGAAACAAGACCACTGAACTCAAGGTGAACGGAATGGCGTACTTTTTCTCGTGTGGATAGAGGCCAGGGGTTACGAATCGCCAAATTTGCCAGACGATGATCGGCATCGCTACTGCGATGCCGATGTACCCGGACATTTTGAGTCGCAGCCCGAAAGCCTGGAGAGGTTCAGTTGCGATAAAGGGCTGGCCCGGCTGCACTTCATTAAACGGGTGTTTAAGAATCGCTAATACGTACGGGTAAAGAAACCATCCGAGAAGGGCACCAACCGCTACGGCAATCGCGATTCGAAAGAGCCTGGTTCGCAGTTCCGCGAGGTGTTCCCACAACGTCATGTGCTCGGAAGACGCAGGTTTGGATTCTGTGGTCATCGCTGGCCTCAGACCGTCCCGGAACCGTCGTCAGCGGGGTGCGTAGAGGACAAGTCGCCGATGAACGGCGTGGGTGCAGCCGCCGGGCCCATCGGCATAGCGGGATCAACCGGAGCCACAAGACGCGGCCCTTCGGTGGTGCGGTCGAGAGCGGTATCGACTTTGCGGGTATCGCCGAGGTCCATCGCCGATCGAACTTCTTCTTCGAACCCTGAGGTCACCCGTCGGACCTCAGCGAGAAACTTGCCCACCCTTCGAGCTGCGTCCGGCAGTTTCTCCGGACCGAGAAGCAATAACGCCAGCAGCAGGATAACGATGATCTCACTGCCGCCGACATTGAACATGGGTCGCATCGTACCTCTGCGCCTCGACCATGGACCTCACGCTCGTGTCGCCCTCACTGAGGTCCCATGAGGCATTCTGTAGCAGTGACCCGTCTTCCATCCCTTCGGCCGCCTATCGGCTTCGCGCATCGTGGAGCGAGGGCCAATGCTCCTGAAAACACGATCGAGGCATTCGAACTCGCAGTGCGTCTCGGCGCAACGGGGATCGAGAGTGATGTTTGGATGACAGCTGATGGGGTGGCAGTTCTGGACCACGACGGTGTTGTGGGACGTCGGCCTCGGCGTCGGCCAATCGCCGAGGTTCACTCTTCCGATCTTCCAGACCATATTCCGACGCTCCGCAACTTCTACGAACTTGTAGGCGCCTCGGTCGAGTTTTCACTCGACGTAAAAGATCCTTCAGTTGCTGCCGAAGTGATCGCTTGTGCTCGGGATGTCAGCGCCGAGTCGCAACTTTGGCTTTGCCATCCATCGCGCGAACTGCTTTGCGGCTGGAGAGCGCTTTCGCCAGTTGTCAATCTTGTTGAGTCGACCCGAGCTGCTCGATTTGAAAGCAGTCCTGAACTCCACATAGCCCGCAGCGCGGCGATGGGCGTTGACGCGTTGAACCTCCACCACTCCGATTGGACTGGCGGTCTCATAGCGATGGTGCATCGCTTCGAACTGCTCGCCTTCGGGTGGGATGCACAGTTCGAACGGATTCTCGATGAACTTCTCGATGCAGGAATCGACGGGGTCTATAGCGATCACGTTGACGTCATGATGAGTGCGCTGACCAATGCTGCATCTGGAGACAAAGCCTCTTAGTTGCGCAAAAGTCTGGTCAATGACGATGCTTCAGAGCAGGCCGAACCGACCCAAAGGCCACACCGTGATGAACGCGCGTCCCACTACCGAAGATTTATCAATGGGCCCAAAGTAACGGCTGTCTTTTGAATCGCCGCGGTTATCTCCCATTACCCAAACTTGTCCGCTGGGAATGACACAAGGGGCTTGCTCTGTGCACTTATTCGGGGCGTTTGCTGTGCTGGTG
>JAEMTX010000140.1:3773-5216 GCA_016462055.1 Acidimicrobiia bacterium
ATCCGGAATAGTGCTCGAGGTTTCTGACGCCGGTCGTTCGAAGACGATCACGTCCCCACGATTCACGTCGTGTAGGCGATAACTGAGCTTGTTGACCAAAACACGATCGCCCACGTGCAGCGTTGGGTACATCGAAAGCGATGGAATATAGAAAGCCTGGAGCAGAAAGAGCTTTACAACGAGTGCCAGCAGGATCGCACCGACAATCACAATGAACCACTCGATGATGCCTGCGCCTCGCGGACCAAACCACTTATCGAGGAACCGTCGGCGAGATCGCGATGGGCGAGGAGAAGCCATGGGTTCGACTGCAGGGCTTATCACTAGGCGACTTTCGGATCGGAAATGAGGCCTCTACATTCAGGCCGGATGATCAGACTAGTCACTGTAACTAGCAAGCAGTCTCCGGGCCGATGCTGCCGCGGTCGCTTCTAAGCCATCAGACGCATCAAGAACTACGGCGTCGGGTCCGAGACGAAGAAGCAGCCGTTCCAGCCAGGCAACGGAGCCAATGGCAAGTTCAACCGTGAACCCCCCGTCTGGTTCGGGGACCACAGATTCGGTCGGGTAATACTCGAGAACCCACTTTGCCATCGGTTTGAGTCTGAGCGTGACTCGTCCTTGAGCGTCTGCGCTGTCGAAAAGTCGGAACTCTGGAATGGGATCTGGAATATCAAATGCTTGATCGGTGTCAGTGACCTCGCGTATGCGATCAATCCGAAAAATTCGCTCAGCGCTACTCGAATGGCACCAACCCTGCAGATACCAGAGACCGCCTTCAGAATGAATCGTCCAAGGATTCACAACTCTCGATCCGGTGTTGTCTCGCCCGTAGCTGTAGTAGGTAATCTTCACCGAACATTTGGAATCGACCGCAACTCGCAACTGTTCGGTGATCGCGTCGGAAGCTGTATCGATTCCGATCTCTACTGCGGTCTCAGAGGCTTCACCTAAAGAGTGCAGAACTTTCGCGAGACCTCGAGCTAGAGCACTGCGGTCGTCGGCGCCGGGGACCGAGAGCAACGCCTTCGCTGATGTAAGTAAGGCAAACGTTTGCTCTGCAGTCAACCGCAACGGCCGGCGGAAATAATCCGGTAACTCGATCGTGACAGTGTCGGCGTCGATGATTGCGTTGATGAGCACGTCGGGCGTATAGGGATGAACTCCGACCATCGAAGTTATGACGAGGCAGTCCCGCAGATCATCCGCGCCTATGTTGAATCGCTCACTAATTTCGGCGAGCGTTGCGGTTCCATTCGGTTGATTTGCTACCCACGGAACAATCGCCAAGGTGCGGTCGAGCCTCTCTGCAGCAGTGAGATCAGCCATTGGATTCACCCGCTATGAGCAACAACCAGTCAACCATCGCTGCTCGGTACTCAGGCGGCTCCAATATCTCGGCATGATCGAGGAAACTGAGCACGAAGGACCGGAATGCTGGCC
>JAEMTX010000141.1 GCA_016462055.1 Acidimicrobiia bacterium
TAGCGGTGTTAATACGCGACACAGTGCCGCTGGCATAGTTGGTCACCCACACACTCGACCCGTCAGGACTCACAACAACGCCGTAGCGGGGGTAGGAGCCGACAGTGATTGAGGTGACGGCATTGGTGGCGGTGTCAATGCGCGACACAGTGCCGCTGCCATAGTTCGTCACCCACACACTCGACCCGTCAGGACTCACAACAACGCCGGAGGGCTGGGTGCCGACAGTGATTGAGGTGACCGCATTGGTGGTGGTGTTAATACGCGAGACGGTGCCGCTGCCAGCGTTTGTCACCCACACACTTGATCCGTCAGGACTCACAGCAACGGCTTCGGGGCTGGAGCCGACAGTGATTGAGGTGACGGCAGTCGTCGAAGGTGTGATTGCACTGGCAGGCCCAGGCAACGTCATCGAACTGAGAATGGCAAACGCTGTTGCGAGGACCAGGGTATTGCGAAAGAACCGAGTCCCTGGGAAGTGATCAACGGTCATAATCTCGAAGCCTTTCAAAGGCCGAGACTTTTATCCCGGATAAAACACCCTACCAATAGTGATCTTTGCAATACTTGGGAACTTATCCCCACGCTGATGCGTTCGGATGGAAGAGGTCAGGGGTTCAATTCCCCTTAGCTCCACTCAAGCACCGGCACATCACGCCACAGGCGCTCAAGATCGTAAAATTCACGTGTTTCTTCTTCGAAGATGTGCACGATCACGTCTCCGTAATCGATTAACACCCATGTACCTCCGTCAAGACCTTCCACTCGAACCGGCTTGGGTCCGCCAGCAAGAGCCACATCGTCCTCAATCGCTGCAGCAATCGCACGCACCAGACGAGTGTTCGAGGCAGAGGTAATCACGAACCAGTTCGTGATCGACAGAACATCTCCGACGTCGAGAATCACCGTGGGGGAATCGGTTTTCTTCGCAGCCGCTCGGGCTGCTTCAAGATGAACCTCAAATTCCTTGGCCGCGCTCACTTGCGTGCCGTCGTGGTGGTTGAGGCCAGCGTGGTTGTAGTCGAGGCGGTAGGACTGCCACCGCCGCTACTAGGGCCAAATTTCGCCACGAAATCTTCACCAAGAATCACAGTCATGTCTGCCCCTGAATTCGATTGTTTACTGGCGACAAGTCCGCCCATTGTCAACGCGCTCTGCATCGTCTTTGCCTGCGCTTCGGTCGTTCCCTCAAAGTAGATAATTTGCGTCCTTGCTTGGCCATAAGACTTTGCATTTCCAACGACATCGACTTGACCACCCGCCGCGTTCAACATAATCGCAGCATTGATTCCGTTACTGAGTTTTCCGGTTCCGTCAAGAACTCGGAGACGCGGTCGTCGCCCTGCCGCGCCATCAGGGAACGGAACGATCGCCGCCACAGAGGCAAGTGCTGCGCTTTCTTTCACTAAGTAGGTCTGTGCTCCTCCAAGCGCAGGTGAAGCGATCGGACCAGGAACCACCGGTAGCGAAGAAATGCTCACTTGCCCACGAGCAATAGTCGCAATAAACCGACCTATGCCCGATATTGTCGGCGTTGGGAACGGCGACGAAGACGACTTCACCTTCGCGAGCCACGCTTTCCAAAACAACTCTTGTCGAATCAATAGATTGAGTTCGATATCTTTCGCGCTTCTGCTTGTCAGAAATGTGGCGATCTGATCAGACTTGAGAGTGACGGAGCCCTTTGGGAAAACAACAGCGTTTTTTGCATCACGAACTACATCGGGTATTGAAAAAGTGAGCGGCGCATAAGGCCCAACGAGTGCGGACCAATCAGATGCGGAAATAGCAAAGCTCTCCGTGAAATTGAGATTGAGAGTTTTACCGACTTCGGCCTCAACCGCTTCGAGTTGACCGAACTTCCAAAGCGCAGTCAACGGGAATAGACCGAAATCAGTGCCAACTCCAAGAGATCCAGGAATGAGAAGCACGCCACCTGATGTATCCGAGGTCAAGGCGAACACAACTACCGAGTCAAGACTTCCGTCTGGCGCCACAACTGCAGCCATAGCAGTGGGAGTTTTCTCGACCACCGCTTCGTAACCAGGTGCTGCTGGATCAGTGACTCTTTTGATCAAATTACCGTCAGAGCTATCGAGGATCACTCGGAGACCTGCGAAAACAAGAATCGGCACAACGAGAAGTACAAATGCTCCCACGAGCACCGGATAACCGACTCGCCACCATCGCGAGGTGCTTCCCGCCTGAGACGATGTTGCAGATTGCTCCGCAGTGGACTGGTTGTGGTCTGCGACGAGTGCAGAAAAATCGATCTCGTCTCCCGAAGAGGGCGGAGGGGGCATTTCGGGAGTCATGAGCCACCCAAACCGTACAACCCACGGGACTCAATCTCAGCAATGACGGACTCCGGAACAAATGGACTGAGCGTCGTTCCTCTTGCGGCAAAGGACCGCAGTTGTGTCGATGAAATATCGACTCGAGGCATGGTCACGCGTCGTATCGACCATTCGGGTGGCGCCTCAGCACGTGTTTCTCCATCTCGTTCAACGATGACAAGCGTGGCCAGTGTCGGTAGTTCGATCGATCGATGCCAAGAGTCCAGGCCAGCCGCAGCATCCGCACCGAGAATGAGAAAGAGGTCCGTGGCTGGGTTCGACAGACGGAGTTCTTCGAGGGAGTCGATCGTGTAGGTAGGTCCGCCTCGTCGAATCTCGAGGTCACTGGTTTCAAGACCTTCGATACCCACCACTGCGGCCTTGGTCATTGCCAACCGATCTTCTGGTGCGGAAAGGGGCCGATGCCCCACTTTCTGCCAAGGCTCGTTGGCGACCATAAGAAAAACTCGCTCCAACAAAAGAGCATCAAAAACCGCTTTCGCAGCGGCGATGTGGCCGATATGAGGAGGGTCAAAGGTTCCGCCCAAAATTCCTAGACCCCGACGAACCGATGACATCTCACGAAGTGTACGGTCGGCATCAAGTACAGTTTCTTCAGGCAAGCGAACCGGCGTGACAAAAGTCACCCCCAGCAAAGGGAACACACAGGACCCTTGCTGCGGTTACATCAGTGTCATTTCCCCCCGAAGCGACACGTTCAGGACGCGAGTCCAGAACAACATCGTCGATGGTCTACCATCGATACCACTCAGGAGTCCCAGTTATGAGCGATTCAGTCGGTCAATACCTCAACGAGATCGGTCTTGTCCCCCTCCTCACCGCACTCGAAGAGCGCGAGCTGTCGCAGACCATTGAAAAGGGTCTCGCCGCCTCAGCCCGTCTCGAGAACGGCGAACGATCGGTGGCCCTTAAGACCGACGTCCGTGCCGCCGCTGCGGCCAAAGATCGTTTCATTCGAGCCAATCTGCGTCTCGTAGTCAGCGTTGCTCGTCGCTATCCCCTGCCGCCAGGCATGGAACTGCTTGACCTCATTCAAGAGGGCAATATTGGCCTCGAACACGCTGTCGACAAATTCGATTGGCGAAAAGGATTCAAGTTCTCCACCTACGCCACGTTCTGGATCCGCCAAGCCATCGGCCGAGCGCTCGACCAAAAAGCCAGCCTCGTTCGTTTGCCCGGAGATCGTTCCGCCGGCCTTCGTGCCGCACTCCGTCAGGTTTCTGGCGACGGCGACCAGCTCGATTCAGAGAACGCCTGGTTGCATCGCCTTACAACCCCCACCTCGCTCGATCGCACGATCGGCGAGGACGACTCGAACGAACTGGTCGACATTCTCCCGGATTCTCTTCCCGGCCCGGAGGAGATCGTGCTCGAACAAATCGATCACGAAATGGTTGCCTCGCTTCTTTCTGTTCTCGATTCCCGTGCTCGGCTCGCCGTTGAACAGCGATTTGGCCTTCACGATGGACGTCGTCGCTCCTACCGAGAGGTTGGCGATGAACTTGGGGTCACGGCCGAAGCCGCTCGACGCCTTGTGAAACGGGCCATGGCTTCGGTCCGAGAGAATGCTCCAGACACCATTGATGCAGTCTGATCTGAGCCTCGCCAGTAATGGCTTTGCGTTCAGGGCCCCAAGTCAATCAACCTTGCGGCTGTGACGAGCGAATGGTCCCCATCATCCTGGAAAGACCGGGAGGCAGTGCAGCAGCCCGATTGGGTGAATGCCGACGCGCTCAACGACGTCGTCAAACGTCTGAGCGCGATGCCACCGTTGGTCTTCGCCGGTGAAGCCCGCAGTCTGACCAATGACCTAGCAAAGGTCGCCAACGGTGAAGCATTCCTTTTGCAAGCGGGCGATTGCGCCGAGTCGTTCGACGCGTTCAGTGCCGATTCGATTCGAGACAAACTCAAAGTCATTCTTCAGATGGCTGTCGTTCTTATGTATTCATCGGGTGTTCCCGTCGTAAAAGTCGGTCGTATCGCCGGACAATTCGCGAAGCCTCGTTCTGCAGGTACAGAAACCATCGATGGGGTTGAACTCCCCTCGTTTCGTGGGCACATGGTCAACGACATCGACTTCTCCGCTCAAGCCCGTGTTGCCGATCCCGAACGTCTGATCACTGCGTACCAACAATCAGCTTCGACGCTCAATCTTGTTCGCGCCTTCACCAAAGGTGGATTTGGCGATCTCTCACGCGTCCACGCATGGAATCAAGAGTTTGTTGCCTCGAGTGCGGAAGGACAGCGCTACGAAGAAGTCGCAGAAGGAATCGAGCGAACCCTTCAATTCATGGCGGCGTGTGGCATCGATACCGAATCAACCCCGCAACTTCATACTGTCGATGTAGCAACCAGCCATGAAGCGCTGATTCTCGGTTACGAACAAGCACTCACCCGCCAAGACTCGCTGACTGGCGATTGGTACGACTGTTCAGCGCACATGCTCTGGATCGGCGAACGAACTCGCCAACTCGACGGCGCACACGTTCATTTCCTCTCCGGCGTCGGCAACCCCATCGGATGCAAAGTCGGGCCGTCGATCAGACCCGACGAAGTTCTTGCGCTCTGCGAAGCGCTTAACCCCAATCGGATTCCCGGCCGGCTCACGCTCATCAGCCGCATGGGCGCCGAGACCGTCGGAACGTCACTGCCTCCATTGCTCGCTGCCGTTCGCGATTCAGGTCATCCCGTCGCGTGGGCCTGCGACCCCATGCATGGCAATACGTTCACGGCGCCGAGCGGCCGCAAGACCCGACATTTCGACGCGGTCTTGGCCGAAATCGCGGGCTTCTTTGCCGCT
>JAEMTX010000013.1 GCA_016462055.1 Acidimicrobiia bacterium
GTCGCCAGTGATGCGCCACAAACCTTTCGCCGAAGAACCGATCTCGAGTTCGGTCACTTCGTCAAGGAGAAGGAACGGCGCCCGATGCGGCAGCACGTCGGCGGGAGCAGGAAAGCTCACTTGCCCAACGCCTTCAGCAGATTGGCGGGCGTGTCCTTCGGACTGACCTTGTACCAGGCCTCCTCGATCTTGCCCTTCTCATCGATCAGGAACGCTGAGCGAACGATGCCCATGTACTTCTTTCCATACATCGATTTCTCGCCCCACACACCAAACTTCTCGGCCACCGCATGTTCCGGGTCGGACAACAACGTGAAGCCGAGTTTGTATTTGTCATCGAACTTGGCGAGCTTGGCGGGAAGGTCGGGGCTGATGCCGATGACGATCGTGTCGCTGATCTTCTTGGCGATGTCACGAAGCCCGCAACTCTGAGTGGTGCAGCCAGGCGTATCGGCCTTTGGGTAGAAGTACACGAGCACCTTGGTGCCAGCGAAACCGGAAAGCTTCACCTTGGTATCGGTCTGGTCGGCGAGGGTGAACGCAGGTGCTTTCGCACCGACAGCGAGTTGTGTCATGGCCATGGATTGAAACTAGCGGGCGCGCATCGTCTCGGACCAAGAACTGCACTGTGGCAAAACGAGAAAGGAGGAGCGCGAGAGCGCTCCTCCTTTCAACTTCTTGAGTCGCAGAAGACTCAGACGCCAGCCTTGGCTGATGCCTTGAGCTTTGCGCCAGCCGACACCTTGGCGGCGTTGGTGGCGGGAACCTGAATGGTTGCACCGGTCTGCGGGTTACGAGCGGTACGAGCCTTGCGGTGGGTCTGTTCGAAGCTGATGAAGCCAGGAAGGGTGAGTTTCTCTCCACCCTTGGCCACAACCTCGTGGGCAATCTCTTCGAATGACTTCATTGTCTTCTCGACGTCGGCCTTTGTCTGGCCCGTCCGGTTCGAGATCTCGGCGATAAGTTCGCTCTTGGTCATGACTTCCTCCTGTTGGCCCAGCCTGACGGCCCGGCACGGGTTGACAACCGGGTCGGCCCCCGACTGCCTTCGAACTCGGGCAGGACCGCCCGATAAACAGAAAGCATTGCGGCCCCAGCACCGGAAATGGTGGATGGCCACGGAATTTATTGCATGACTATGCAAGCTATTGAATCGGTGCAGGTCAGAGACTCGAATAAGACGGCTGTCACTGCTCAACATTCATCATAAAACGGGCCGAATGGTCGAAATAGCCCAGCATCGCGGCCTCGTCCTGTTCGCTCAATGCCCCGGCTTCGACCTCAGCGCCCACGGCGTTGGCCATGAGACGAAACCAGGCTTCACGCTGGACCTCGCCGATCACAAAGGGCGCATGGCGCATACGAAGCCGAGGGTGGCCTCGCTGGTCGCTGTAGGTCTGTGGGCCGCCCCAGAACTGCGTGAGGAACAACCGCAAGCGTTCACGAGCTCCATCGAGGTCTTCGGGCGGATACAGCGGCGCCAGAACCGGGTCGACGAGCACCGCGTCGTAGAAATGGTCGACGAGTCGGGTGAAGAACTCGGGATCGACTCGGTCATAGAGCGGTTGTTCGAGCGGGATCTTGCGCCGTTCGTTCTCGGCGCCGTCTTGGCTCATGACGCGTCGAGAGCGGCGCGTACTTCAGCAATGAAGGCGCCAGCTCCTGCAGGTCCTTCTCCAGCGACGACGCGGCGCATAAGCGCCGAACCAATCACACACCCATCAGCGACCTGGCTTACTTCAGCGGCCTGCTGTGCATTCGAAACACCGACACCAACCAGAACGGGTTTGTCAGTGATGGCTTTCAGACGCCGAGCGATCACAAGCGAAGACGCGGCAAGCGCGTCGCGTTCGCCGGTGACTCCGAGAAGACCAACGGCGTAGACGAATCCGCGGGAACGGGCGACAACTCGCGGGAGGCGTTCATCGGGCGCTGTCGGCGCAGCGAGCATCACTGTTTCGATTCCTGCCGGATCGGCGGCACGGGCCCAGGGACCAACCTCTTCAAGAGGAAGATCGGGAAGAATCGCCGCGCGCACACCGGCTTCATACAGCGAAGACGCGAATCTCTCGTGACCCATATGGAACGCAAGGTTGTAATAGGTCATCACCGCAAGCGGGACACCGGCATCGATCGTTCGCAGGGTGTCAAGCACCGTGACTGGTGACGCTCCATCGTGCAATGCCAGTTCGCTGGCTTCTTGAATGATCGGGCCGTCCATCACGGGATCGGAGAACGGAATTCCTATTTCGATTGCGTCAGCACCTGCGTCGGCAACGGCGCGGACAACATCGGGCCATTCATCGTGAAGTCCACCCGTGACATAGGCAACCAACAACTTGCGGCCGCTGTCTCGAAGTGAGCGAAGGGAATGTTCAAACTCTCCTGGTTCCGTCGGCGCGTCGGGGATGACGAGACCTTCGTCGGCCAGTGATGCGCTCATCCGAGAATTTCCATCATCTGGGCGACGTCTTTATCGCCACGCCCAGACATGTTGAGAAGAACGGTCTTTCCTGCGAGCTTGGCCCGATCGCGGATCACCCATGCCAACGCATGCGCTGGTTCAAGCGCAGGGATGATTCCTTCGGTGCGGCTCAGAAGCTGAAATGCCTCGATGACTTCGGCATCGGTGACCTGCTCGTAGCGGGCACGACCGATTGATGACAGATGTGAATGTTCGGGACCAACACCGGGGTAATCAAGACCAGCGGAAATGGAGTGTGCTTCTTGCACCTGTCCGAATTCGTCCTGCATGAGGTAGCTCTTCATGCCGTGGACAACACCGGGCACACCGCGCCCAACTGCTGCGCCACCTGCTGGTTCAACACCAACGAGTTCGGCGGTGGTATCGGCGAAACCGCTGAAAATACCGATGGCATTCGAACCGCCACCGACACATGCAGTGACGACATCGGGGATTTCATTCTCAAGCAACTTCGCGCATTGCTCGCGAGATTCCTTTCCGATCACGGTGTGGAATTCGCGCACCATCCATGGGTATGGGTGCGGTCCCATAACTGAACCAAGGCAGTAATGGGTATTCTCGACCGTCCCGACCCAATCGCGCATGGCTTCGTTTACTGCGTCTTTCAGCGTTCGGGAGCCCGACATGGCCGGAACGACCTCGGCGCCGAGAAGTTTCATGCGAAAAACATTGAGGGCTTGACGTTCCATGTCGACTTCACCCATGAAGACCTTGCATTCCATGCCCATGAGGGCTGCAGCAGTTGCCGAGGCGACACCGTGCTGACCGGCGCCAGTTTCGGCGACCAGGCGAGTCTTGCCCATGCGCTTTGCAAGAAGAGCTTGTCCAAGAACGTTGTTGATCTTGTGTGATCCGGTGTGGTTCAGGTCCTCGCGCTTAAGAAGAACGCGAACGCCGAGTTCTTCAGACAACCGGTGACACTCAGTAATTGGCGATGGCCGCCCGGCGTAATCGGCAAGCAGCGCATCGAGTTCGTCACGAAAGCTTTGGTCGGCCCATGCGTCACGGAATGCGGCTTCGAGTTCCTGACAGGCCGGTACAAGAGTCTCGGGCACGTAACGGCCCCCGAACTCTCCGAATCGACCGCTTGCTGATGGCTCTGACAAGGACATGGTGTTAAGGCTACGCCGGGCCCGGGTGTTTGGAGAACTCGGAAAGCGCATCTCGCGCAACAGTGATGAAGGTGGCCAGCGCTTCAGGATCTTTCTGACCGGCAGAGGCCTCGACCCCACTGACAACGTCGACCCCCCAAGGGCGGACACGCCCGATGGCGTCAGCCACGTTGGCCGGGTTCAATCCGCCAGCGAGGATCACTCGGCGTTGCTGCTGAAGATCGGTGACTTTTGACCAGTCGAAAGTCTGACCCGAACCTGGAGTTGGCGAATCGAGCAACACCGCATCGATGGGATAGTCGTCGAGCCGTTCAAGTCGGAGATCATCGACGGTGAAGACCTGCACAAGAAAAGGAACGACTGCGCGAATCGCTTCGGCGACCTCGGGGCCTTCGGTTCCGTGCAGTTGCACCCCTCGAATCCCGGTCGCTTTCACGATCTCCGAAATGCGTTCCGCTGTCTCGTTGCGAAACACCCCGATGGTCAGTGTTTCCGCCGGGAGTTGTTGAACGATCGCCGCAACCGTTTCGGCATCGACCTGACGTTTCGACTCGGCGAAAACAAACCCAAGCGCGTCAGCACCGAGGGACACTGCAAGCAGTGCGTCGTCGGCGTTGGTTGTTCCGCAGATCTTGATGAACACGCTTCGACGCTAGCGGCACCAAAGATCTTGGCTGAAGCGAGATTTCGAACAACACGTCTAGAGGCGACGTGCGCCCCGAAGAGCGGCAACACCAGCCTCGGGATCGCCCGACGTAACGAGGTGCTCCCCCACAAGGACAGCGTGGTAGCCCGCAGCAGCCAGAACCGCGGCATCGCCAGCTCCGGTGATGCCCGATTCGGCCACGCGCACAACACCTGCCGGCATTTGCGGAGCCATCCGCACAGCACGATCAGTGTCGACCGCAAAGGTCACAAGATCTCGTTGGTTCACTCCGATCAGGTCGGCCCCTGCAGCCACAGCCCGTTCGAGTTCGGCTTCGTCATGGATCTCAACGAGTGCGTCGAAGCCAATTGCATGTGCCAATTTCAGAAACGATTCGAGCTCGGCTTGGTCGAGAGCTGCCGCAATTAACAGAACACAATCGGCACCCATAATGCGGGCATCACACACGTCGCGGGCACTGACGGTGAAGTCTTTACGTAAGACCGGGAGTGCGCACGCCGCGCGGGCGGAGACGAGGTCCTCGACTGATCCACCAAAGAAATCGACATCGGTGAGCACCGACAGACACGCGGCCCCTCCGGCTTCATATTGACGAGCAAGCAGTACTGGATCTAGGCCCGCAACGAGTTCACCTTTCGAGGGCGAACGACGTTTGATCTCCGAGATCACGGCAATGTCACCCGAAGCAGCAACCGCTTCGAGTGCATCTCGAAAACCGCGCGCTGGTGCCATGGACATCGCCCGCTCGACGAGTTCGTCGAACGGGCGATCGTCGCGAGACGCCGCCTCGCGGTGCGCCTCAAGAATGCGGTCGAGATAGGTGGTCAGTTTGGAAGACCCTTTGCGTTACCCGTCGGCGTCGACATGACCATCATCGGCGGCTCAGCCATGAGTCCGCCAAGGGTTCCAAACAGTTCCTTCATGGCATCGGAGCCACCGTGAACCCCAAGTGCGTCGCCATCGGAATACAGCTCGAAGATCCAAACGGCGTTTTCATCGCCAGCATCACGATGGAAGGAGTACACGAGCGTTCCCGGCTCGCCGGCAACAACCGGGAGCATCGTCTCGAGAGCCGCGATGCCTTCGTCACGCTTGCCGGGCTGGAACACCATCTTTACGAACAGCGATGTCTGGGTCATGGTCGCAAACCTTAGGCGACCGTTTACTGCTCTCGCTCAGCCCTCAGACTTCGAGAAAGCGCAACGAAAGGAGCCGCCGCAAATCCAAGAGCGGCCAGTACGAGTCCGACAATCCCCACCGCAATCAGGAATGGGAGATTCACGATGATGCCAAGGACGATGCCAATGATTCCACCGAACAAACAAAGAACCGGAGCCATCTGCAGCGAACGCTCTACATGCGTTCCTTCCACTCCGACGTCGTCGATCAACCGGAAATCGATTTCGTCATCGCCGTTGTCGTACGGAACGAAGTCGTAGCGACCAGGAGTTGGGGCATTGACCGATGTCGAATCGACAATTGTCAAACGCATCATTTCGTCATGCGCTCGCTTGCGATCAGGGTCACCCAGTACGGCCCACGCCTCATTGATCGACTGCATCTCGCGCTCGTTGGCTTGGCGCGCAACCGCGTCGGTGTGGAAATCAGGATGATGGATTCGCGCGAGTTTCAGGTATGCCCGACGGATCTGTTCCGCGCTCGCCGATG
Source organism: Acidimicrobiia bacterium (assembly GCA_016462055.1). GTDB lineage: Bacteria > Actinomycetota > Acidimicrobiia > Acidimicrobiales > Acidimicrobilacustridaceae > Acidimicrobilacustris. The sequence continues at coordinate 5,933 of JAEMTX010000013.1, forward strand.
GTGAGACTCCCAACCGTTCGTAGAACGACTCAGACATAACGAGAACTCATCGGACCGCACCAGGCTCGACAACCGAAGCCGGCGCCGCGGCTGATCCGTTTTGAACGGCCACAACGCTTCCGGGGACGACCGCGCGCCCAACCCGAGCCAAGGCCAATGCGGGAAGTCCAGCCCCCAACGCAGGCGTCACACTTGTGAGCGAACCAACAGTTGCACCGTCCACCAGCACCTCATCACCAACTGCAGCATCGACATCGAGCACAAGCAACCGGATGGGATGGGGAACGTTGTTCCCACGACTGTCGATTCGAGCAACAAGTTCTTGGCCGGTATAGCAACCCTTGGTGAAACTCACCGACGCGTCGATCACCCATTCACCTGCTTCACCGGGGATTGTGTCCGCCGTGAGTTCTGCACCCATCTTCGGGATGCCATGAGCGATTCGGTAGCGATCGAGCGACTCGCTCGAAACCCAATCGGCTGAAAGGTCCCCAACTTTGGTTACGGCATCATCGAGCACCAGCAAATCGGTACCTGCGACTGTGGGCCCGACCGGAGCCACGACGAGTTCGTCGCCGACCTCATCGACACCGAGACGAATGGTTTCAGAACTCCAGCGACGCTGCACGAGTTGTGCGCGTTGCGGTTCGCTGATCGTGGCTTTTGTACGAAGAAGGAACCGCTTCAATCGGGCAATGACGATGTCGCCCCAACCCTGATCGACCTCGAGCAGATAACTCTCGGCATCAAGTCGATGCACGCGAAGCCACGCATCGACCTTTCCGTTCGGCCCCAAAAGAAACGACCACGCGCTGTCGCCCGCCATCGCAACGACGTCTTGACTCAGTTGACCCTGGAGGTAGCGAGCACAGTCCGGTCCCGTCACTTTGACAACATCGCGTTCGACGATTCCGTCACCGCCGGAGCCGCAGAGCAATTGGTAGTCGCGAGAAATCTCTTCAGCCGATGAATCGTTCACAACACGAGTGTCGCACTAAGAGCCATAACATGCACCAGCGAGATCAGTCGTTGGGTTCGCCACGACGTTGGGCCGTCATCCGGCGAGCGCCCGGAACCGCGCTCAGAAGCCCACGGGCCTTGTTGCGGCATTCGAGATCTTCGTGCTCGGCCACGCTGTCGGCGACGATGCCTGCGCCCGCCTGTACATGGGCGATTCCGTCCGCTCCAACCACGAGAGTGCGAATCGCTAGCGCAGTATCAATCGTTCCCGAAAAATCGATGTAGCCGACGACACCCGCGTAGGGACCACGCTTCACCGGTTCGAGTTCGTCGATGATCTCCATCGCACGAATTTTTGGCGCACCAGAAACTGTGCCCGCCGGAAGCGTGGCGCGGAGCACGTCGATTGGAGTCTTGCCACGAGCGAGTTCACCCGAAACCTGCGAGGTGAGATGCATCACGTGGCTGTAGCGCTCGAGCACCATCATCTCGTCGACCTGCTCGGTGCCGAACTCGACAACTCGTCCCACGTCGTTTCGCGCAAGATCGATGAGCATCACGTGCTCGGCGATTTCTTTGGGATGCTCGCGAAGTTCGGCGCCAAGTCGGCGATCTTCTTCTTCGGTCGCCCCTCGACGACGAGTTCCGGCGATCGGACGCGAGATCACACGATTATCAACGAGTTTCACCATTGGTTCTGGAGAGGAACCCGCAAGACTCAATTCAGGCATCCGAACGAAATACATATATGGACTGGGATTCACCTGACGAAGTACGCGGTAGAAATCAAACGGGTCAGCACCAAGTTCAAACGAGAATCGCTGCGAAAGCACAACCTGAAAAATGTCGCCATCGAGAATGCGTTCCTTTGCGACCTCGACCGCACTCTCCCACTGGCTATAGGTCATCGAACCGGTGACCTCAGGAAGGTCGGGCGAAGACGAAGGCGGATCGACCATTGGTTCGGCCAGCGGACTGGCTCCATCGGCAGCAAGTTGCTCAAGACGCAGTGCCGCTTCGTCGTAGAGACGATCGAGATCCGCAGCGGTCGCCCCTTCCGGAACGAGCACATTGTCGATGAGCGTGACGCGCTGGCGGAAATGGTCGAATGCGGCCAACTGCCCGATAACAGCCATAACTGCATCGGGGTATCCGGTCGCGTCATGCGGAGTTTCCGCGAGATCTTCAACTTCGCGTACGACGTCGTAACCGAGGTACCCAACAACTCCACCGTGAAGCGGCGGGAGTGCATCGAGTGATGGGGAACGGTAAGCAGCCAGCAACCACTCGATGGCGGCGAGGATCCCCTGATCTCGCGGCATCGCCGCAGGGAGGTCTCCATCGACCGTCACGATTCCGTCTCGCAAGACCAGAGTGGCGATCGGGTTGCGTCCGACGAACGAGAATCGGCTCCAACGCTCGCCATGTTCCACAGATTCGAACAAGAACCCGGGCCGATCGTCGCCACACAGCCGCGCGAATGCGGCCACTGGCGTAATCAGATCAGCGAGCAGTTCACGCCACACCGGCACGACGCTGTGGTCGGCAGCGAGGGCATGAAAGTCATCGCGAGAGGGCGAAATGTCCAAGATCAGTCACCTTCGCCGAACGCGGTAAAGAAGCATGAAAAGTTGCCTGTATGGCACGCGCCTTTACCTTCTTGCTCAACAACGAACAGCAACGTATCTCCGTCGCAGTCGTAATAGGCCTCGCGAACGTACTGACGATCGCCCGAGGTTTCGCCTTTGCACCAGTACTCCTGGCGCGACCGACTCCAGAACCACGTGCGCCCAGTTTCAAATGTTTGACGCAACGAATCGGCGTTCATCCACGCCATCATCAACACTTTGCCGGTGCCTTCTTCTTGCACGATGGCGGGCACGAGGCCGTCGGCGTTGTAGACCACCGCAGCAAGTTGTTCCGCAGTGACGGCGATCGGAATGCTTTCAGGCATTCCGCCACGCTAGCGGTGGGTCTCACCGTTCACGAACGGAGTTTCTCGACCTCACGGGGCTAGAGGTAGAGGCCGGTGCTGCCCTCAGACAACCGTTCAGAGGCAACAGCGTGGACATCTCGTTCACGCAGGATGATGTAGTCGTCGCCCCGAACTTCAACCTCGTAGCGATCCTCCGGACTAAAGAGCACCTGATCGCCTGGTTCCATTGACCGGACATTGGGACCAACGGCCATGACTTCGGCCCACACCAGGCGCTTGCCGATTTGAGCTGTTGCCGGGATGAGAATGCCGCCGGTGGAGCGTCGCTCGCCTTCAGGCCCACCGAGATGCACGAGAACGCGATCATTCAGCATCTGAATGGGAAGTTTCTCTCCATCGACACCGACGCCGTCGGTGAGTCGATCAGTGGTCTGCGATCGGGTCACGACACGACGGTACCGTCTCCAGTCGTGACCGACGACTTCGCCCCCCATCCCCTCGCACTCACGACTGCCGATGGGCTTTCGCTCGAGGCCGAGCTCACCGTTCCTGCGCAGGCCGATGCCGCCGTCGTGCTTTGCCACCCCCACCCTCAGCAGGGCGGCACCATGACCTCACTCGTGACCAGCGAACTCTTTCGCTTGTTGCCCGAGTCGGGACTCGCTGTTCTCCGCTTCAACTTTCGCGGCGTCGGTAAATCGGAAGGCAGCCATGAGTTCGGCGTCGGTGAAGCAATCGACATCGTCGCAGCAATTGATGCGATCACCACAGAGTGTCCGCTGCTTCCCATTTTCGTTTCCGGATGGTCGTTTGGTGCAGATACCTCGATGAGCCTTGTCGATCCCCGAATCGCAGCGTGGATCGCGTGCGCTCCGCCATTGCGGATCCTTCCGCTCGAAGAACTCACCGCTGCAGCCGGAAATGACCCGAGGCCGAAGCTGCTCATCATTCCCGAACACGATCAATTCCGAGATCCATCTTCGGCCATCGAAGCAACGACGTCCTGGAACAACACGTCTATCGTCTCGATCGCCGGCGCCGATCATTTCTTTGTCGGCCGTACAGACAAGGTTGCGAAACTCGTTGTCGATTTCATCGCGGCCCAGATAACTGCCTAAGCAATTTCTGCGACCTACGGACGAACATTGACTCCGGCAGCAATCATGTGCGCTTTTGCATCACCGATTGCATGGTCGTCGAAGTGAAAGATCGACGCAGCTAACACAGCGTCGGCCCCGCCAATAACAACGCCATCGACAAGATGATCGAGGGTCCCGACTCCACCTGAAGCGATAACAGGAACGCCAACCGCGTTGGATACTGCCGATGTGAGTTCGAGATCGAAACCATCACGAGTTCCGTCACGATCCATCGACGTCAAAAGAATTTCACCTGCACCAAGTGACGCTGCCCGTTGCGCCCACTCGATGACATCGATGCCGGTGGGCGTGCGGCCGCCGGCGACATAGACCTCCCAGCCTTCATCGGCCGAGCCATCGCTTGCCCGACGACGCGCGTCGATTGCACAGACCACACACTGATTGCCAAATACTTCAGCAATCTCGCTGATGAGTTCAGGGCGAGCAACGGCGGCGCTATTCACCGACACTTTGTCGGCACCCGCCCGCAACATGGTTCGAGCATCATCCACAGTTCTGATGCCACCACCGATCGTGAACGGAATAAACACCTGTTCTGCAGTGCGGCGAACAACATCGACCATCGTCTCTCGACCATCGGAAGTCGCGGTGATATCGAGGAACACCAGTTCATCAGCGCCATCAGCGTCGTAGCGGGCGGCGAGTTCGACGGGGTCTCCGGCGTCGCGCAGACCCACAAAATTCACGCCCTTCACTACACGACCGTCGGTGACATCAAGGCAAGGAATAATTCGAGCGTTCTTCATAGATCGCCTTTCCAGATCAACTCAGCCGTGTCGCAGCGCGAGTTCCAATCGGAAGCATCCATTTTCGAAGTGTAGGACCGCGCTGGAGGACGAGAGTCAGGGTTTTGCAGAAACTGATGCGAGCGCGTCGCTCAATGTGAATGCACCCTCGTACAGCGCACGCCCCACAATCGCACCCGAAAGCCGTCGACCGGCCGATCGGAGTGCATCAAGCGCGATGACGTCCGCCAACGTACCGACACCGCCTGACGCAATCACCGGAAGCTCGGTGGCCTCGAGAACTTCGCCGAGTCCGTCGAGGTCGGGGCCCTCTAGCGTGCCGTCACGACCGATTTCGGTGACGATGAGCGCCTCGACTCCGGCGTCGGCGAATCCGCGAGCAACATCGAGAAGGTCTTGACCCGAGCCTTCTTCCCAACCACGCACAGCAACCTCGCGACCGCGTGCATCGAGACCAACCGCTACAGGATGACGAGAAGCCAGCAGTCGGACGAGTGCTGGATCCTCGAGAGCCGCCGTGCCGAGAACAACCCGAGTTACACCGAGTTCAAAAAGCGCATCTGCCGCAGCCTCGCTGCGAACACCGCCACCAGTCTGAATTGGCACATCGACCGCGTCGCAGATCGCGGCGATGACGTCAAGATTGCGTGGGGCTCCTGTGCGGGCAGCATCAAGGTCGACGACATGAATCCATCGAGCACCCGCTGCGGCGAATGCCTTTGCCTGCGCAACCGGGTCCTCGTTGTAAACGGTCTCGCGCGCGTAATCCCCCTGGTAGAGACGAACGGCACGACCATCGAGAAGATCGATTGCGGGATAGAGATCCATCAGGCTCCAACTCTTGTGCGAGCAGCGTCGACAAAGCCGCGTAAAAGCTCGAGGCCAACGAACCCCGACTTCTCCGGATGAAACTGCGTGGCCCATAGCGATCCACGCTCAACTGCTGCAGCCACCGGACCGCCGTAGTCACACGTGGCGATGACAGAAGGGTGATCGCTATCGACGGCGTAAGAATGCACGAAATACATCCAAACCGGGTCTTCGATCGCAGCGAAGAGTTGACTCGGACGGCGGACATCCACGAGGTTCCACTGCATCTGCGGCCGCTTGACGGTATCGGGGAGCAGGCGCAGCCGCCCGGGCAGTACCCCAAGCCCAGTTGCGCCGGGAGATTCATCAGATCCTTCAAACAACATCTGCATCCCGACACAGACTCCGAGGAACGGGCGACCATCGGAAGTCGCGGCCACTGCTACCTCGTCGAGACCTTGGTCGCGAAGCGCGGCCATGCACGCGCCGAATGCTCCCACCCCAGGGAGAACAACCGCGTCGGAGTCAGCGATCAAACCATGATCGGAGGTGAGTTGGGCATTGGCGCCAACCCGTTCCAATGCTTTTTGCGCCGAACGCAGATTTCCGATGCCGTAATCAAGAACCGCAACAAGCGGTCGATCATCGTGTGTCACAACACGCCCTTGGTGGAGGGAACTCCCCCACCTTCGATACGCACTGCGTCACGAAGTGAGCGAGCAACGCTCTTGAACGTTGCTTCGATGATGTGGTGAGTGTTGACTCCACGCACCAATGAAATGTGCAGTGTGAGCGCTGCCGAAGTGGCAAAGGCCCGCCAAAACTCTTCGATCAACTGAGGATCGAATGGCGGATCACTCAGAATCTTTTCGCCGGGGAACGCAACCTCGTACACAAGAAACGGCCGACCGGAAAGATCGAGCGCAACGTCGACGAGCGCTTCGTCTAACGGAACTCGATTCGAGGCAAACCTACGAACACCGGCTTTGTTTCCGAGCGCGACAGCAAACGCCTCGCCAACAGCGATGCCGACATCTTCGACGGTGTGGTGCGCGTCGATCTGAAGATCGCCTTCAGCGCGCACGATGAGATCGAACCCGCTGTGGCGACCGAGTTGCGCAAGCATGTGATCAAAGAACGGCAAACCAGTTGAGGTCTCGTGGCGACCCTGCCCATCGAGATCGATCTCGATGGCAATTGAAGTTTCCGAGGTTGCTCGGGCAACTGTTGCTGCTCGGCGACCATCGTCGGTTCGTGTTGCACTCACTGGAGGGCCTCCTCAAGAGCGGAAAGGAACAGATCGTCCTCGCCGGGTGTACCGATCGTGACACGCAAACAACCTTCAAGGCGGAGCCACGAGGAACAATTACGGACAAGCACAGAACGATCCACTAAGCGCTGCCAAACTTCGCCACCATCGACCGAACGTGGTCGGAACAGTACGAAGTTGGCGCCAGAGGGCCAAACGTCGACATCGAGTTCGCTCAGGCGCGAGACCAACCGGCCTCGCTCCCCGATGAGGCGGCTCACGCGCTCGTTCATTTCATCGACATGAGCCAGCGCCAACGCGCCGGCAACTTGCTTGAACGCATCGAGGTGATACGGCAACACCACTTTTTCGAGTTCCGCAACGATCCACTCGGGACCGACCAGATAACCAAGGCGTGATGCTGCCATCGACCATGTTTTCGAAAATGTTCGAGTGACAACAAGAGGCACATCGTCGCCGATAAGAACATCGGCGGACCACGGAGCGAACTGCCCGTAGGCCTCGTCGACGACGAGTAGGCCGTCGACGGCGGTCACCATTTCAAGAACAGAGCGCACGGTCGATTCATCGTCGACAACGCCAGTTGGGTTGTTGGGTGAACACAAAAAACTGACTTCCGGTTTCGCTACATCGATAACTCGCCGAACCTCTGCAAGATCGGTGGAAAAATCTTCTGCTCGCTCTCCCTCAACAACCGCTGTGCCAGTGATCCGAGAGATGTGACTGTGTAGCGCGTAGGTGGGCTCCCACACAGCCGCAGTGCGACCAGACCCACCAAAGGTGAGCATGACTGTTTGCAGAACTTCGTTCGACCCGTTGGCAACAAAAATCTGTTCCGGACCGACGCCATGGAGCCCGCCGATCGCAGTACGCAGTTCTGTCGCAGCGCGATCGGGATAGCGATTCCAGTCGATGCTCTGGAGAGCGCTTGAGAGCGCGTTAGTCCAGGCCTCGGGCGGAGCATCCGGGGCTTCATTGGTGTTGAGACGAACAGCAACATCGACCTGAGGCGAGTGGTAACCCTGCATCAGCGCAACATCATCACGAGGAGTGATCATGTTTCGGCCTCGAGCGCGCGGCTACGAAGACGCACCGATTCAGCGTGCGTCGCGAGCCCTTCGGCGTCGGCAATTGCCGTAACCACTGGCGCAGCTGCGTCGAATCCGGCACGAGTCACTTCAACAACGTGAACCTGTTTGGTGAAGTCGTCGACAGTGAGGGCACTGCCGAATCTTGCTGTGCCGAATGTGGGCAGCACATGACTCGGACCAGCCACGTAATCGCCAATTGAGGCGGGCGCGAGGGGACCAAGGAATACCGCGCCGGCGTGACGGACTCCGGCAGAGAGCGTTGTGGCATCGGCAGTGACGATCTCAACGTGTTCAGCGGCGATGTGATTGACCACAGCGATCGCCGCTTCGCGAGAGTCAACCAGCGCGCAGAACCCGCCTGAAGCGAATGTCGACTCAATCTCAGATCGTCGGGGCGCCTCAGCCACAAGTCGAACCAGAGCAGCGTCGACGGCATCGGCAACGGCTTCGTCCCAGGTGACTAACCATGCGAGTCCGTCGGGGCCATGCTCGGCTTGGACCATGAGGTCGATCGCTACGAATTCAGCCGGAGCTGTCTCGTCGGCGATCACTACGATTTCCGAAGGACCGGCGAAAGCCATTGGCACGCCGACGAGCCCCGCTACTTCGCGTTTTGCGATGGCCACAAAGGCATTACCGGGACCAGCGATGACATCGACCGGACGAAGCGTTTCGGTCCCGTAGGCCATTGCGGCGATCGCTTGGGCACCCCCGATTGCCCGGACTTCATCGGCCCCAGCGATTGCGGCGGCAGCAAGCGTCGCAGGCGCGATTTTTCCGGTCTCGCGATCGGGCGGAACGCATAAGACGATCTCGGGGACTCCGGCAACACGGGCGGGAATCACCGTCATAAGAACCGACGATGGATAGGCGCCGCGACCGCCCGGGACATAGCAGCCAGCACGATCGACGGGAACGGACCGACCGGTCACGCTGATACCTCCGCGAACAAAAGTGTGTTCCTCGCGAAGTTGCGCAACATGAAATGTTCGAACCGCATCAGCGGCTTCAGTCAAGGCGTCGGCGAGTTCCGACGGAATCGATGCGAGTGCTTCGAGCAGCGCTTCACGGCTAACACGCGAATCGGCGAGGTTCACGCCGTCGAATTTTTCTGTCAGCGATCGAATCGCCGAATCACCACCAGCGCGGACCTCAGCGATGATGGCGCGAACCGCGTCGGTTGGACCCTCGCCGCCCGGATCGGGACGCGGAAGCTCAGCAACGAGTTCGTCGCCATTCCTTCCACGAAGATCGAGTCGGTTCAACAAGACCTCGAACGCTAGCGGCCGGCCCGCCATAAACCGGAAAGGTTTCCCGGTTTCAGCTTGCCCGACGGGCTGCAGCCACGAGGCGACGGTGGGCAGTGCGCAACGATCGCTCGACCTCGAACAAGTCTGAGGCCAGCGATTCATCGCCCGCTGCCAAGACCGTTTCGGCGGTAGACGTCACCCGGTCTAGGAGTTCCTCAAGTGAGGTGGTCGCGCTCGACAACTGGGCGTGTTCACTATGCACATCCGCAGTCTTCCAGACTCAGTGGAGTTCCGATCGCAACAGCCGCAACTGGCCACAGTTCGCGTGAATCGGAGCAAAAAGATGACGACGCCCCACAAGGGGGCGTCGTCAAGGCGACACTGGGCGGCGGATCCCAGATGATTGTCGCCGTGTCAGGCGGCGGGAGCCTGACGAGGAGAATATAACGCGAAATTTTGGTTAACTCGCGCAACTTCCGCGTCAAAGGTTTTTTTGGCCTGTGTCATTTGACCGTCAAATTTGTCGACTAGGTTCCGCGGTCAGATCGATGCTGACGGACAGAAATCGGCGAGCACACAATCCACGCATCGCGCTTTTCGCGACGCGCACACTCGGCGGCCGTGGAGAATCAGCAACAAACTAAATCTTCCCCAATCGGCGGGCGGAATCATGTCGTCGAGCACGTATTCGACCTTGACGGGATCGGTTTCGGTGGTCAGACCAAGCCGAAGCGATAATCGACCCACATGGGTATCGACGGGAAGCCCAGGGAGATCCATGGCCACACTGCGCACGACGTTTGCGGTCTTGCGTCCCACACCGGGAACCGTGACCAGGTCTTCCATGGCCGAAGGAACCTTGCAATCAAAGCGTTCAACGAGCGCTTGGGCCATTCCAATTAGCGAACGAGCTTTGTTTTTGTAGAACCCTGTGCTCCGAACAAGTTCTTCGACATCAAGGGGATCGGCAACCGAGAGGTCCTCAGGACTCGGGAATCGCGCAAACAGGCCCGGCGTCACCTGGTTCACGCGAACATCAGTGCACTGTGCCGACAGGATCGTCGCCGCCAAAAGTTCGTAGGGATTGCGATGGTCGAGTTCGCACTGCGCATCGGGATACTCAAGATCGAGGCGGGCGAGGGTTTCTTTCGCTCGTCCCTTTGGAGATCGGGGCTTTGCCATGGAGACCGGACCCTACTGCCGCCGACACCGGTAGGGTCCGCCCGTGCGCAATGAACTTCGAGACAGAACTGGTCGACTCGTGCGCCTTGAGTCTGAGCCTGCCACCGAGGCCGACGCCACCGAGGCCATCGCTGCCGGTCTTGTGCTTACGCGGAGTATTGAACAATTGCGAATCGCTTTGCCCATTCCTGCATCAGAGACTCCTTTCGCCACCCGAGCGTTTCTGCCCGGTCAGGATGACGACGCATTTTTACGCGTCAACAACCGCGCATTCGCTTGGCATCCTGACCAATCAGGATTGACCCGGGCTCAACTTGCTGATCGGATCAACGAACCGTGGTTCGATCCCCAAGGGTTTCTGCTTCACGAAATCAACGGCGAACTCGCCGGGTTTTGTTGGACGAAGATCCATCCTGCGATTAATGGCAACCGAGAACTGGGTGAGATTTACGTCATCGCCGTGGACCCTGATTTCCACGGGTCGGGCCTTGGACGGGCGTTGACAGTTGCTGGGCTCGCTCATCTTGCGGCGCAGTCGGTCACAGTCGGCATGTTGCACGTCGAACACGACAACACTGCTGCAGTCTCGTTATACCGAAATCTCGGGTTCTCCAAATATGACGCTCACAGTTGGTGGGCCCTTCCCGAGGGTGACGAGTCATGACCTCGGAACACCTTTCACTCTTCGATGCCGATCGAGACGCGCTCACCCAGATCCTTGAAGGAGAACCGCGGTACCGCCTCGACCAAATCTGGAAGGGCCTCTACGTCGATTTCGCCGAACCGAAAGACATCACGTCGCTTCCTGCGGGTCTTCGAGCTCGGCTTGCCGAAACGCTTCCCTCGGCACTCGAGATGGTGACTGAATCAGTGGCTGCTGACGGCGAGACCGTGAAGTGGCTCTGGAAACTCACTGACGGAGCCTCGGTCGAAACCGTCCTCATGCATTACCCCGATCGCTCAACGGTCTGCGTGAGCACACAGGCTGGTTGCGCGATGGCCTGCGGATTTTGTGCAACCGGTCAGGGTGGATTCGAGCGGAACCTCACCGTCGGTGAAATTGTCGAACAGGTTGTCCGCGCTGCTCGACGAGCGAACGAAGGTCCGACGCCCCGCCGCGTTTCCAACATCGTGTTCATGGGCATGGGCGAACCGATGGCGAATTACGACCGCATGATCGGGGCGGTGCATCGCATACACGGCGATATCGGCATCTCGGCTCGCCATCTCACGATCTCTACTGTCGGAATTATTCCTGGCATTCGCAAACTTGCCGATGAACCACTCCCAGTCAATCTTGCCGTATCGCTTCATGCCGCAAACGATGAACTGCGAGACGAACTCGTCCCCATCAACCGTCGCTACCCACTCGCCGACCTGTACGACGCGTGCGAGGAATATCTGAACGTAAAGAATCGGCGTCTGTCGTTTGAATGGGCCATGATCGCCGATGTCAACGATCGGCCATCTGACGCGCGTGAACTGGCTGAGGCAACGAAACGATTGCGCGCCCATGTCAACCTCATCCCCCTGAATGACACACCCGGATGGCCGACGACTGGTTCATCACCAGCGAAGGTCCAGCAGTTCGCCAATGAGTTACTCGAACTCGGCGTGAACGTGACGGTTCGGGCGAACCGAGGCAACGACATCGATGCTGCATGCGGTCAACTACGAGCAGATCACAACGGGCCGACAGTGACCGAAGTGCCAGCCCGTATCGAACGAATCAAACGCTCTCCGGGTTCCACGACCTGACCAGGCCACACCACCGATGCCTCGACATCTCCGAATACGTGCGCACCTGCCCCGATAACGCTTGAGGTAACCGTTGCGCTGGCTCCAATTTCCGCTTCTTCCGCAACGACTGAGTCACCGACCATCGCTACGACCTCAAGATTCGCACGCAAGTAATCAAGCGGAGTCCCGCAATCGATAAATACGCCCTCGTGACTCACGACTTCGAGGTCCCCACGTGCAAACTCCTCGCGCCAAACAACCTCATATAAACCGGTCGGTTTGTCTTCAAGTCGTTCGACAATTCGCCAAGGAAGAGTGCTAGCAACAATCTTTGATGATGGATCAAAGGTCGATTCGTCATTCACCATCACGCGAACCGTCTGACCATCCCAACCTTCGAGAAGTGCATCGAGCGGTGTCGGTGTCCAACTATCGGCATTCACGACGACGACAGAACGACCGTCGATCCATGACCGCAGCCGACCGATGCCGCCTGCAGTGCCCAGCGGTTCATCAAGTTCAAGAGAAACGGTGACTGCTTCAGACCATTGCTCACGAAGATGGGAACGAAGTTGTTCGCCGTGATGATGAGCATTCACTGCGAGTGACCCAACCAGAGGGCCTATGCGATCGAGCGCGAGATCGACCAAGGCTCGGTTGCCAACGGGGCACAGGCCTTTGGGGAGCAACTGAGTCAGCGGGTCAAGTCGGGTACCGGTACCCGCTGCAAGCACCACACCGACAAGGTCGGCGCGAGAAATGCGGGGGGCTGGTGCGGCAACAGGTTCCATCCCTGACAGACTCCCATTCCATGGAGACCCGTCGTTGGACAAACCCAACCCAGCCCCAAACACTGCAGATCGCCGTATTCCTGCTCTACATCGATGCAGTGTTTTCGGTTCTCTTCGGGGGGATCACCAACCCGTTGGGGTTGTTCGTCGTCTTCGGAGCAGGAGCCGGTTTCGGAATCGCAAACGAGAAGCGATGGGGCTACTGGCTTGGCGTTGCTGTTGCCATAGTCGGCCTGCTCCCCTTCGTTCTAGCCATCGTGAACGACGGGGTCGGTTCTGTCTTGAATCTCAATTTTCTTCTTTTTCTCATCATGCCCCTCGCACTGTTTGGACTGTTGTTCCACCAACAGAGTCGCGAATACCAACGAATCTGGTTCTCCTGAACAACCATGGACTTCAATCTCGCTGAAGTTATTCGAGCGGTAGCGAAGGCAGTGCCGACTCGCGAAGCTCTCGTGCACGACGACAACCGACTGACCTACGCCGCCTTCATGTCGCGAGTCGATCGCCTGGCATCCTCACTTGCTTCTCGTGGGCTCGGCCATCACACCGAGCGCTCTTCGCTTGAGAATTGGCAGAGTGGGCAAGACCATGTGGCCCTGTATCTGCACAACTGCCCCGAATACATGGAAGGAATGGTCGGTTCATACGCTGCTCGCCTTGCACCGTTCAACGTCAACTACCGATACGTCGCCGAAGAACTGCGATATCTCCTTGCAGATTCACAAGCACGGGTCATCATTTTTCATTCTGCGTTCGCAGCAACACTCGCCGCGATTCGAGCTGAACTCCCTGAACTTCGACTGCTGCTACAAGTTGCCGACGACAGCGGAGCCCCACTGCTCGACGGAGCCGAGTGGTATGCGGAGTTTCTCGCATCGGCGCCGTTAACCCCCCTTCCCGCACCCTCGCCCGATGATCTGTACATCCTCTACACCGGCGGCACCACGGGAATGCCCAAGGGGGTGCTGTGGCGTCAAGGCGACATCTACCCCGCTGCTCTCGGCGGCCGGAAGATTTCGACTGGTGTCGAATACGACACCATCGAATCAATTGTTGAGAACGCTCGCGAAGGGGGCATGCGCGTGCTTCCCTCCGCACCATTCATGCATGGCGCTGCGCACTGGATGGCGTTGAACGCGTTGGGGAACGGAAACACCATCGTGCTCCCCCACAACCCAACCACGTTTGACCCCAATGACTTTTGCGAAACCATCGACCGAGAACAGGTCAACATCGCACTCATCGTTGGAG
>JAEMTX010000142.1 GCA_016462055.1 Acidimicrobiia bacterium
CCCCCAGGAGGAAACTGATGAAGAAGACACGCACGGCATCACTTGCACTCGGTCTGGTTTTGGTGACGGGTGTCGGACTCGGCGCATGTTCGAGCGACCATTCCGGGATGTCGGGAATGAGCAGTTCAACGACGATCGAGATTCCCGCTAACGCGAATTACAACGCCACAGACATTGGTTTCGCACAAGGGATGATTCCTCACCACGCCCAAGCAATCGAGATGGCTGATCTTGCATTGACCAACACCAAGAACCCCGACGTGCTGGTGCTGGCAAACAAAATCAAGGCTGCACAGTCGCCCGAAATTGTAAAGCTCTCGGGATGGTTGCGGGATTGGGGACAGACGGTTCCCTCAACCGCGTCAGGATCAATGGATCACGACATGTCGGGTATGGGCGGAATGATGATGGACGGAATGATGAGTCAGGCCGATATGGATCGGTTGGAAACATCGACTGGTACCGAATTCGACCGTCTATGGATCGAGCTGATGATTCAGCATCATGAGGGTGCGGTGAAGATGTCAAAGACTGAGGTCGCCGGGGGGAAGAACCCCGATGCGATCGCCTTGGCGCAGGCAATCATCTCCAGTCAGCAGGCCGAGATCACAACGATGGAATCACTGCTGAAGAAGATGCCGGCATGAGTTACGGCTTCGAATCTGTCGTGACGCCTAGGGTTTGAGTTATGGCTGTACGTCGACCGATCGGTGCATTGGAACACGAGATACTTGGGGTGCTCTGGAACTCCGATCAGCCGATGACTCCGTCTGACGTGCTCGCTGGGCTCGACGGTGACCTCGCCTACACCACTGTCATGACGGTGCTCGGAAGGCTCTGGAACAAGGGTCTCGTTGAGCGAGTGAGGGTTGGGCGCGCGTTTGCTTATACCTCGGCGATCTCCGAAGCCGATCTTTCGGCTGACCGAATGCGAGCGGCACTCGACCGGAGCAGTGACTCAATGGCGACGATGTCGCATTTTGTCGCGAGCCTCGATTCCGCCAGACAGGAACAGTTGCGCGCACTGCTGAAGAAGCGATCGAAATGAGTTGGCAACTGGCAATTCCGGTGCTCATCGTTACGCTCGCAGTTATTGCCGCATGGTTCGTGCCGCGCCTCGTCGGTCCGGTGTTAGCACTCTGGGTCCTGGTGTCGTCAATGGTTCTCGCCACGCTTGCGTCGGTGGTGTTGCTTCTACAGATCGCAGCAGCGGGTCTTAGCGAGATTCCTTTCATCGCTGACATCCTCGGATGGTGTCGAGCGATCTATGGCGGTCAACACGGGGCAACGCCGCTGGTGGGAGTGATCGCCGTTGGCGCTCTTGCGGCAATGGCTTGGCGTACGCGGTCCTATACGGGCGAGGTTCGTTTAAGCCGCGAGAATTTCACCGACGTAGAGGGGATCACGATCGTCGATGTCGAACATCCAGTGGCGTTCGCTGTGCCCGGAAACCCCGGTGGCGTGGTTATCAGTCGGTCAATGCTCGAAGCGCTTGACAAGGTCGAACGCCGAGTAGTGCTTGCGCACGAGAACGCACATCTCCGGTACCACCATCACGCGTTCGTGCACACAGCCAACAGTTGTGCCGCAGCAATCCCAGTTCTTGCCCCCTTTGCTCGGAAGGCGGTCTTTCTCACTGAACGTTGGGCTGACGAAACCGCTGCCGAACGAGTCGGATCGCGCAGCGCGGTCGCAGCTGCCATTGCCAAGGTTGCGCTGTTGCCGACGTATCAAGCGCCATCGTTCGCTCAAGCACTCTCCGGCGGAGACGTGATCGCAAGATATGAAGCGCTCGAGAGCCCCAAGCGGATTCCGCGACGCATGACGATTTTGGCGGCCATCTCAATGGTTGTCATTGCGATTTCAGCGACATTGCTTCAGTTCCACCAACTCGCCGATTTTGCCGTGCATTCTCGATGAGCTGAAGTCGGGACCCACTCCCTCAAGAGATTCGTTGCACGCGAAAACCCATCGCTGGTCCTGTTGTGAACTTTGGGGCGCCAACAGCCCCTTCGAGGTAGTTCCACGGTTCCGGGAGTTGCGCGCCGTCAAGTCTCAAGAAATTCATGAACAGACCATCGTCGCCCATCACCTGGTCACAAGCCATTCCAAAGGAGTGAATCAAATAGGTCCCGCTTTGGAACTGCTGCCCCGAGATGATCCCGTTTTTTGAGAGTTCGATGGTGCCGCACGCTGGTTCTTGGGGTCCCGCAAGTCGTGATGGGCCGGGGTTTGTGAGCGAACTGGTTGTGGTTGCTTCAGTGGCCGTCGAATCCGTCGAGTTCGTCGAGTTTGTAGTGCGTCCGCAACTCGCCAATGTCACTACCGAGATCGCCGCGACAACGAAGCAAGCCAATCTCATTGACATGTAATCAGCATAGGTAACGAGCAGCAGATTTCACTTCTTACTTCTGTAAACGCGTTGACCTCGGGTTTTGACGTTCGCGCACGTCCTCTAGGGGCGGGGATGTGAGCGGAACCTGGAGCCAAACTCGGCGCAACGGCCCGCAAGTCACTCGGGCAAGGTTCGTTTGGGGCATATCGAAGGGTCGAAAACGGCCCGATAGGGTTCTGTTTGGCTATCAGTTGATAAGAAAGTGGCAGTGTTTCAGTACGCACGCTGCGCGTTGGCAGTACTACTTGAGGGGAAATAATGTCTCGACGCTCACACTCGCACCACTTGGTAGTCGTCGCAGGCCTTATTGCGGCAGTCAGTCTTTTCGTTGTGGCTTGTACAGGCAGCCGCTCTGGTACTGCAAGCGGCACTACCGCGACATCGAAAGTTGTTTCTTCAACAGACTTCGGAACAATGGCATCGCCATGTGGCAAGGGCGAAGCAAAGGGTGTGACGCAGCAGGGTGTCACCGACACGAGCATCACGATTGGTTTTGGAGATGACGCCGGCTACCCAGCGGCTCCAGGTCTGAACAAGGAAATGTCCGACGCAATGAAGGCGATGATCAAGTGGTGCAATGACCAAGGGGGTATCAACGGCCGTCAGATTATTGGTAATTATCGCGATGCAGCAATCATGAATGTGGTCAACGTGATGACTGAGGCGTGTGAACAAGATTTCATGCTGGTTGGACAGGGCTGGTCGCTCGATTCGGTGCAAGAACAGATTCGTGTCGGCTGCAAGATGGCGTCAGTGCCGGCGTATTCAGTTTCACCACAGTTCTCGAATGGTCCCCTGATGGTGCAGCCTTCGCCCAACCCTGTTGACTTCGCCAACGTTTCCGCCGCAGCGCAAATGGCCGAGCAATTCCCGACGCAGGTCAAGAAGGCGGCAACTGTTTATGGTGACTTTGTCGCTCTTGTTGATTTGGCAAAAAAAGCAGTAATCGCCTACGAACAGGTTGGTTGGAACTTCCTCGACTGCGAGCAGACATACAACATCATGGGTGAGGCAAATTGGATGCCGTTTGTGCAGCGGTTGAAGGACTGTGGCGCCGAAATCGTGTACTTCTCGGGTTCTCCGGCTCCGCACTTCGAAAATATGCTTGATGCAGCAAAGGCTCTTGACTACAACCCCCTGTGGATGCAGGAGGCCAATTTCTACGACAGCGCCTTTGCAAAGTGGAACACGAGCGGTATCGCCGACAACGTCTATGTTCAGATGCCGTACTACCCGTTTGAACAAGCCGACAAGGTCCCGGCTACGGCAAAATATATTGAAATCGTGAAGTCAAACGGTGGTTCAACCAGCCTCGCTGGCGCACAGGCGACTGCGGCCTTCCTGCTTTGGGCGCAAGGTGTAAAAGAATGTGGGTCGAACCTCACGAGCGACTGCGTAATCAGTGAGCTCCAGAAGGTCACGAGTTATGACGCTGGCGGCTTGCAGTCACCGACGAACCCAGGTGGCAACAAGCCCGGGGATTGCTCGATGGTTATGAAACTTTCGGGCACGAAGTTTGAGCAGGTGTTGCCGACCACGATCGGAACCCAAAGATGCAATCCGAAATATCTCGTGAGCCTCACTGGTCCAGCAGTCGATCGAGCCAAGTTGGACGGCAACCGCATCTCAAGGGCGGCAGGGTAGAGCCGAAAAATTTTTCAACGGTGTTGGGCGAATCTCGGTAATCTCCTGACTCATGGACTGGATCTCTGACCCCACCGCCTGGAGTGCGTTAGCGGCACTGCTCACACTTGAGATCGTGCTCGGTGTGGACAACGTCGTCTTCATATCGATTCTCGCCTCCAAACTCCCTCCTGAGGAACAAGACAAGGCCCGAAGGATCGGTCTTCTCGCTGCAGGCGGAATGCGAGTTCTCCTGCTGTTGGCAGTGGGCTGGGTAGTCACCCTCAAGACGGAATTGTTCACCATCGGGTCGGTCGGTTTCAGCGGCAAAGAATTGATTTTGCTCGCCGGCGGCCTCTTCCTCATTTACAAGGCCACGAAAGAGATCCACCACAAACTTGAGGGCGACGAGGGCACAACTTCAGCAAAGGTCGCTCCCACGATCGTTGCTGTGATCGGCCAGGTGCTGCTGCTTGACGTGGTTTTCTCGATCGACTCGGTCATCACGGCTGTTGGTATGACGAGCTACTTGGGGGTCATGGTCATCGCCATTGTTTCGGCTGTTTTCGTGATGCTTCTGGCCTCGAAGGCCATCTATACGTTCGTGAACGCCCATCCGTCGGTCAAAATGCTGGCGCTGGCCTTCCTGCTTCTCATCGGCACGACGTTGATCGCCGAGGGATTCGGGCAGAAGATTCCCAAGGGCTATATCTACGCCGCCATGACCTTCTCCGTATTCGTAGAAGTCCTCAATATCGGCACCCGGCGCAAGAAGAAGCACGTCGAGCCACTGCACCTCCGCGAACCGGTCATCAACGACTAGGTCGGTCTCCTATTCGGGGCATGGGAGAAAAAACCGCCAATCCCCGGCTTTGTTACCTTGAATACGTGACAAACGCCACAAATGGTCTAAATTGAGAGTCAGTCTAGAAAAGAGGGCTGGGCAATCAATATCCCTGTCCGGTTATAACTAAGCCGATCAACCTTAGAGAAAGTCTTGGTGCAATGGAAGAAATCATGATCACCAGTTCCAGCGTGATGAATGCGGTGACGTTGACTGGCAACGAATATTTGCTGGTCTACAACGTCTTCTCGCTGGTGGTGGC
>JAEMTX010000143.1 GCA_016462055.1 Acidimicrobiia bacterium
ACCATGGTGGCAAATGCTGCGACGATTGCCGTCACTTCATCGGTCAATGCAATCGGTGGAAGCGTTGGTCCGCCGTTTGGTTCTCCGTTGACGTTGGCGAAACCCGACATCGCTTCGGCAATCGACGCGAAACCCGGCCGGTCTCGATACGGACCAGTCTGACCAAAACCCGTTACTCGGGTGATGACAAGTTTGGGATTAGCTAAGAGGAGGACTTCGGGCTCGAGTCCGAGTGCTTCGAGTTTCCCTGGTCGAAAGTTCTCGACAAGAACATCGGCGGTTTCGAGCAACTTGCGCAGAACCGAGATTCCTTCTTCGGATTTCAGATCGAGAACGATCGTGCGCTTTCCGCGCCCGACCATTTTCCAGAACAACGTGACGTCATCAGATGGATCTCGCCATCCCATGTCACGAACCGTGTCACCAGTACCGGGCCGCTCGACTTTGATGACGTCGGCGCCAAAGTCGGCCAGTTGCCGCGCGCAACCGGGCCCGGCAAGGACGGTTGAGATATCGATGACGCGCAGATCAGATAAAGGCGGATTCGGCACGAGGCAAACGCTAACGGGCGGGGACCGAGGTCCGGACACCCATTTCCTGGCAAATCAGGAGTATTCGATTGCGCGTCGTCGATGCGCTTTAGTGGCGAGCAGCCGGGCGGGCGCGGCGTGATGCCACCGGCCGAGACCACCAACGACCACTGAATCGCCAGCGGGCTTCAGGTTCAACTTCTTGGCCGACCATGATGCGCGGTCGCGTGATCTCGATCGCGGCTGCAATTGCCGCGGCTTCTTCGATGGTCGGTTCAGGCGTGATGCGCACGCTCGGTGACCCGTTGGTCACAGCGGGATATTCCCGTGCTTGCGATGCGGAAGTTCTTCACGCTTGGACTTGAGCATCTCAAGACCAGCGATGACCTTCATTCGTGTGTCGGCAGGATCGATGACATCGTCGATGAAGCCGCGTTCGGCTGCGATATACGGATTCGCGAATCGCTCGGTGTAGTCATCAATGAGTTCAGCACGACGCTTTTCGGGATCAGCGGCGCCTTGGATTTCGCGACGATAAAGAATCTCAACTGCACCATTCGGACCCATGACTGCAAGTTCGGCCGATGGCCATGCGAACGCAAGGTCGGCACCGATCGACTTCGAGTTCATGACGACATATGCGCCGCCGTAGGCCTTACGAGTGATGACCTGAATGCGGGGCACGGTTGCCTCGCAGAAGGCGTAGAGCAACTTGGCACCGTGGCGGATGATGCCGCCGTATTCCTGATCGACGCCAGGAAGGAAACCAGGAACGTCGACGAAGGTGACCAGTGGAATGTTGAACGCATCGCAGGTGCGCACAAAACGTGCGGCCTTTTCTGCAGATTCAATGTCGAGCACGCCAGCAAGCACCATCGGTTGGTTACCGACGATGCCGACGGATTCACCATTGAGGCGCGCGAAACCGCACACGATGGACCCCGCCCAACGCGGGAAGTACTCGAAGAAGTCGCCATCGTCGACGACTGATGCGATGACCTTCTTCATGTCATAGGGAATGTTCGGGCTAGCCGGCATGATGTCGATCAACTCGGGGCAGCTGCGTTGCGGATCGTCGGCGGTCGGCATCGTTGGAGCGGTCTCAAGATTGTTCGAAGGAAGGAACGAGAACAGATACTTCACATCGTCGAGACATGACTTCTCGTCTGGAGAAACGAATGTGGCCACACCCGACTTGCTCGCGTGTGACTTTGCGCCACCAAGTTCTTCGAGCGTGACTTCTTCGCCGGTCACGGTCTTCACAACATCGGGGCCGGTGATGAACATATGCGAGGTTTCGTCGACCATGAAGATGAAATCGGTCATTGCGGGGCTGTACACCGCGCCGCCGGCGCATGGGCCGAGGATTACTGAGATCTGCGGTGTGACACCTGAAGCGAGAACATTTCGGTGGAAGATGCCGCCGTAACTTGCCAGCGACACCACGCCTTCTTGGATACGAGCACCAGCGCCATCGTTCAGACCGATGAGCGGAGCGCCAACAGAGAGAGCGAGGTCCATGACCTTGTGGATCTTTTCGGCGAAGACCTCGCCAAGCGCGCCGCCGAAGACGGTGAAGTCCTGCGAGAACACGAATACTTTGCGGCCGTCGATCGTTCCCCAACCGGTGACAACACCGTCGGTGTACGGGCGCTCTTCGATGCCACTTTCATGGGCACGGTGCCGAGCCAGCATGTCGAGTTCGTGGAACGAGCCTTCGTCCAAGAGGTAGTCGAGCCGCTCGCGGGCAAGCATCTTTCCCTTGGAATGCTGGCGTTCAACGGAACGCTCCGAACCGGCGTGAAGGGCTTGCTCTTTGAGTTCGGCCAGTTGGGCTAGGCGCTCGGTCATGGGGTGTTCAGACATGGCGCCAACACTACCCAGCCCGTCGGAGGAGGCCGAAACCTCCCCAAAGCGTCTGTTGGCCCAGATCGGCCTAGGCTGAGGACAGTCTCTGCTCTCCTCTTATGGAAGGACCCTCATGCCGAACGGTTGGGAACTTGTCATCGTCCTCGGGATCATCGCCCTGCTCTTCGGCGGCGCAAAGCTCCCCAAACTTGCCCGCTCGCTCGGTTCTGCCAAAGGTGAATTCGAAAAGGGCCTGAAGGAAGGCGAGTCCAAGGGCTCGAAAGATTCAAAGTCAGAAACCGACTCGAAGGCCACAGAGTCCACCGATTCGTCTGACTCCTGAAGTTCGCGCCTTTTGGCGCTGAGCATTACTTCTGGCGACTGACCGGCCCTCGGGTCGGTCAGTTTCGCGTCTGGGCCAACTTCTGGGCCCGTTCGACAAGACGCTGCGCATCGATGCGTGCCGCCACTTCAGCAAGGTTTGCTTGCGGTCCCGTCCAGCGAAGTTCGTCGACCTTTGTGAATGTCGGCGCATCGGTCACAACGGTGGCGATCTTGCGGAACAACATCGCAAGTTCCATCTGTTCCTGCAACGTTGCTGCGAGTTTTGCTGCACCTCGTACCTGAACATCCCAGGTCTCGGGGTCAGCGGGAATATTTTCGATATGCAAATAGCGACCAAGAACTGTTGACGCCGACTTTGCCCCCCAACCGGGCAAACCCGGGAACCCGTCTGATGCATCGCCCATTAATGCGAGGTAATCGGGAATGGATTCTGGTGGAACACCAAACTTCTCGATCACGCCATCATGATCGAACATCTGGCCTTTACGACGGTCGAATTGCACGACGCGAGTTCCCACAACGCACTGCGCAAGATCTTTGTCGGGGGTACAGATGAGCACCTGATCGACACTTTTATCGGCTGCAGCTCTAGCAGCGGCCGAACCCATGCCATCGTCGGCTTCGTGTTCGATCATTGAGAACACGGTAAAACCAGCAGCTTCCAACACTTCGTCGAGGAGCGGAAACTGATTACCTAATTCAGGATCAAGGTCTTCACCCGATTTGTAGCCATCCCACATGGCATTGCGGAAAGAATCCACCGTGCGATCAGTAGCGACCCCAACGTGGGTCGCCCCTTCATCAAGCATGTTGAACATGGACATCACCACGCCGCGAGTCGCCGCAACTTCCATGCCATCGCCATTCATACGAGATGGCAGCGCAAAGTGATGACGGAAGAGTTCGTATGTGCCGTCGACCAGATGAACCTGCATGTGGCCATTGTTCACCATTCCGCCACTCCTCGGCGACGAAACCACCCCTTTCCTTCAGCGACGACGTACTCTCCACTCATGGCTGATCACACAGAACGTCTCGTGAACCTTCGCAAATGGAACATCGGCGTCGGTGGACTTCACCTTGTGCAAGGAATTCTCATCCTTGTGCTGAGTTCATCCTTTGCGATTCCGATCGTTGCTGCCGTGCAGACCGGCCCCCCTGGAGCTGAAGGTTCACTGACAACTGCAAGCAAGACCTTCTTCAGTTTCAACTTTGCGATTGCCATCGCAATCTTTTTGTTTCTCGCGGCTGGCGATCATCTCCTTACCTCAGTGACGCCAATCCGGGCCTGGTATGAGCGCAACTTGCTTCGCGGAGTGAACTACGCCCGTTGGATCGAATACTCCGTAAGCGCATCGATCATGATCCTGCTGATCTGCCTGCTGAATGGCATCAACAACTTCTACGCCCTCATTGCAATTTTTGGCGTCAACGCAGCGATGATTTTGTTCGGGCTTGTGATGGAACAGGTCAACCAAAATCGAGACTCCGTGAACTGGTGGCCATTCATCTTCGGCTGCATTGCCGGGATCATCCCGTGGATCGCAATCGTGATCGGGCTCTACTCAGCAGTTACCGACAACACGATGATCAACGGTGTCCCCGCAAACATCGATGGGGTACCTGTCTTCGTTTACGGAATCGTCGTTTCACTGTTCTTGCTGTTCAATTGCTTCGCCCTCAATCAATGGCTGCAGTACCGAGGTAAGGGAAAGTTCGCCGATTATCTCTACGGCGAAAAGGTGTACCTCGTGCTCAGCCTTGTTGCGAAGAGCGCACTCGCCTGGCAGATCTTTGCCGGAACTCTCGCCAGCCCTTCGTGAATTAAGCGCTGAGTCGGCGAAGAACAGCGGCAACAAATCGATCAGCAGCGTCTACATCGGTCGGCAAAAAGAAACAGGGCTCGAAGAGTTCCGCTTCGAGGAGTGCTGGTGATGCGTCATCAAGACGCACCACGTCGTATCGGCCATAGAGAAGTTGCTCGTGCGTTGAGATCCAACTGCGCTCGCGAGCAATCTCCGTTACGACGTTCGCCGCTGCATCAACAACGGCTCGTACATCGTCGGGGGTTCGCACGGACGAGATCTGCTCCTGATACTCGCCGCCCACAAGCTGACCACCTTCAGCGAGCAACGCTGCTTTGTTGAACGAGTGAGAAATCACCCCATCGAAAAGCACCGTTCCGATTTCGCCTTCGGAATCGATCCGTGCTGCGAATGGTTGAATCATCACCGTTAGGTCGTTGGCAAAGACTTCAGTAGCAAGCGCTTCAGCGGCTCGATCAGCCTTCAGAAAGCGACCGGTCAACCGGCTCCCGGCTGACACCGAAGGTTTCACCACAATTTCCGCGCTGCCAAAAGATTGCACCGCCGAACGGAACTCTTCAAT
>JAEMTX010000144.1 GCA_016462055.1 Acidimicrobiia bacterium
GGTGGAAAGATCACGCTCTTCAACAGAGACGGGATCACGCCTGTTGTGGTCGACGTCGTTGGTTGGTTCCCGAGCTAGGCGATTTTCAGGGATCAGAGCCAGTAACCGAAGATGTCGATGAGGAAATCGGTGGCGCCAGGGCCTCCAGCGATAACGGTGACTTGTCGGATGTTGTCGAGCGTGAGGCTCACGCCATTTGATTGAGTCTGATTGCTCGTTCCCCAGTTGATGGTCGACGCACTCACCGTCGTTACGCCTCCAGGGTTAATCGTGAGGTATCCCGAGTCGACGGTGTTCACGACGGCAACGTTGGCGAAGACTGCAGTTGCGTTCGCGGGAATGAAATTCGCGTTGGTTACTGCTCCGGTGTTGATGTCACGTTGTGCGGCAACGGAAAGCAGTCGCACGCCGCCGGAAGAGAGCGGCCCAGGCGATGGTTGCGCGCAGCGACTGTCATAGACGCGTCCAGGGGTCACCGGGTGATAAGCACCTGCAGTTGTTGCGCCGGAAAGTTGTCGCCATGTTCCGGGTGTGCCGCCGGTGACGCAGTACCAAAGCGCGCCGGCGTTATCGACGACGAGTGCGCCCTGGCTGTAGGTGCGGTTGATTGAAGGCGGTGGTCCGCTCGCGCTCAGTCCTAATTGTGTGGTGATGATGGTTCCGGCGATCGTTGCTCCGATTGGTCCTGAGAACGAGCCACCCGATCCACTGCTTGTGCTGTCGGCAACACCGCGCACACCTGTCGTCCCCGCAGATGTTGCCGTGCCCACAACTCCGATCGTTCCGGTTCCGTCGACACCGAACGAGTTGGGATTCGTGGCTGCAATTGCGGCGTTGGTTTGTGACGATGTCGATGCGGTAATCGCAGAGCCAGCCACCGAGGTCGCAGCGACACCAGTCCCTGTCGTTGCATCGGCGGTGACGGCGGGATCCCCGGTGAAGTTTCCGGAAGCAGCAGCCGCTGGTCCGGCAGTCGCAATGGTGGCGATACCGCCAGCGAGCGCGCCTGCGGCGACCACACCTGCACTGCGCAACGCGTGACGTCGCGAGATCGCAGTTGCCGGTCGCAGCTCTTGGAGCTCGTCGCGTAGTTGAGCGACTTCCTGACGCAATGCGTCGAGTTCAGTTTCGGACATTGGTCCCACCCCCTGTATGCGATGGCCCCCGCCATCTGGTCGGGCGATCGTAGAACCGGGGGCCGAGGGAGGAAAGGGGCACTTGCTGTATCGAACACATGTTCGATACAGTGGGCTCATGGGGTCGGAGTCCTATGCGGAACTGCATTGTCATTCCCAGTTCAGTTTCCTCGACGGGGCCAGCACCCCTGAAGCGCTGGCCATCGAGGCGATGCGACTGAACCTCGACGCGCTCGCCCTCACCGATCACAACGGGTTCTATGGCGTTGTTCGTTTTGCCGAGGCTGCTCGGGTTGTGGGTCTGCCCACCATTTTTGGTGCCGAACTCACACTGGGTCGTACGGCGCCGCCAGTGGCCGACCCTGACCCTGGTTCGGCGGCGGGCGAATCGCATCTCATCGTTCTTGCTCGCGACCCCCGTGGGTATGCATTGCTGGCGCGGGCGCTGAGCGAAGCACAACTACGCGGCGAAAAGGGCGCACCGCGCGCGTCGCTTGCCGAACTATGTGCGCTTGGTGGCGCGGCGGCACCGGCGGCCGATCGCAATCACTGGTTGGTGCTCACGGGCTGTCGCAAAGGTGCCGTTGCTTCCGCGCTCGAACATCACGGTCCTGCGGCAGCGGCCGATCAACTCGCGTTGCTCGTCAACACCTTTGGTCGCGACAACCTCGCGGTCGAGTTATGGGATCACGGCCATCCGCTTGATTCAGTTCGTAACGACGCGCTGATGCAGATCGCGCTACGCGGCGATGTCGATCTTGTTGCAACGACCAACGCGCATTATGCAACGCCAGCAGAACGTCCACTCGCAACTGCGTTGGCTGCGGTTCGTTCGCGCCGCAGTCTCGATGAACTCGACGGTTGGTTACCAGCAGCAGCCGGCGCTCATCTTCGTTCGGGTTTCGAACAGGCCCGCAGATTCGCTCGCTATCCCGGTGTTGTCGAACGAGCAGGCGAGTTAGGGCGGGCTTGTGCGTTCGATCTCAAACTTGTGGCGCCGAATCTTCCACCGTTTCCCTGCCCCGATGGGCTCGATGAAATGGGGTATCTACGGCGTCTGACCGAACGTGGGGCCGAACGTCGCTATGGCCCTCGCCATCGTGAACGCGTTGCTGGGGCGTGGGCACAGATCGATCACGAACTTGCCATCATCGAACAGCTCGGGTTTGCCGGGTATTTCCTCATCGTCCACGATCTCGTCGATTTTTGTCGCCGCAACGACATCTACTGCCAAGGTCGTGGTTCGGCGGCCAACTCTGCAGCGTGCTTCGCGTTAGGTGTCACCAAGGCCGACGCGATTGAACTGGGTTTATTGTTCGAACGGTTTCTTTCGCCTGAGCGCGATGGTCCACCCGATATCGACATCGACATCGAATCTGGTCGACGTGAAGAAGTCATTCAGTACGTCTACCAACGTCATGGCCGTCACTACGCCGCGCAGGTGGCCAACGTCATCACTTATCGGCCACGTTCGGCGGTGCGCGATATGGCCAGTGCCCTTGGGTACGCCCCGGGTCAGGCCGACGCATGGGCCAAGAATGTCGATCGCTGGGGTTCGCTTATTGCCCAGCTCAAAGACAATGCCGACACGGTTGTTGCCGAAACTGATTCCGATGCCATTCCGCTTGCCGTGGTCGAGTTGGCCGCGCAGGTTGAACATGCGCCACGCCATCTCGGTATTCATTCCGGTGGCATGGTGCTTTGCGATCGTCCCATCATCGAGGTCTGTCCGGTCGAATGGGCTCGGCGCGAGAACCGAAGTGTTTTGCAATGGGATAAGGAAGATTGCGCTGCTGCCGGCTTAGTGAAATTCGATCTATTGGGCCTGGGCATGCTCACCGCGTTGCACAACACCGTCGATGCGGTAGCTGCAACGTATGGCATGAACATCGATATCGCCGAGGTGCCGCAAGACGACGCTGTGTATGACATGTTGTGCATCGCCGATTCGGTTGGTGTGTTTCAGGTCGAGAGTCGCGCTCAAATGGCCACACTGCCGCGGTTGAAACCACGCAAGTTCTACGACCTTGTCGTTGAGGTCGCACTTATTCGTCCTGGTCCCATTCAAGGCAACTCGGTGCATCCGTATATCCGTCGCCGCAATGGTCTCGAGAAGGTCACCTATCTGCATCCATTGCTTGAACATTCGCTGGCGAAGACTTTGGGTATCCCGTTGTTTCAGGAACAACTCATGCAGATGGCGATCGATGTAGCCGGTTTCAGTCCCGGTGAGGCCGATCAGTTGCGCCAAGCCATGGGCTCGAAACGAAGTACGGAACGAATGGAACGTTTACGAGGTCGATTTTTTGAAGGCATGGCCGAACGTGGCATCACCGGCGACATTGCCAATCAGATCTTCGACAAACTCGCGGCGTTCGCAAACTTCGGTTTTCCCGAAAGCCACTCGGTGTCATTTGCCTATCTCGTCTATTCGAGTTCCTATCTCAAGCGTTATTTCCCGGCCGCGTTTTGCGCTGGTCTCCTCAACGCCCAACCCATGGGCTTCTATTCGCCACACACGTTGGTGGCCGACGCCCGTCGCCATGGGGTGGTGGTACGCACTCCCGATCTTGCGGCTTCTGGCGTTGGAGCAACGCTTGAATGGGTCGAAGGAGACGTCGCTACAAGTGCCAACGTTCCTTTTCCGCTCGATGCGTTTCCCGTAGGCGGTGTCGAGGTTCCCCAACCTGCTGTTCGGCTGGGGTTGTCATCGGTACGTTCAGTGAGCGAAGACCTTGCCGAAACCATCGTCACTGAACGAGAAGCCAACGGGCCGTATGCATCTATGACCGATCTCGCCCAACGCGTCGATATCGATCGCACTGCTCTTGAAGCAATGGCGACCGCAGGGGTGTTTTCGAACTGCACCGACCGCAGTGGCACGGTTCTCGATCGTCGTCGAGCGTTGTGGGTCGCTGGCGCGGTTGCTGAAACAGGAACCGATCGCTTGCCTGGCATCGTCACGGGTGTCGACGCGCCAACGCTTCCTGGGCTTTCAGATCGTGAACTCGCCGGTGCCGATCTTTGGGCCACTGGGGTTGCTCCTGATGGTCATCCAACTCTGTTCGAACGCGAGTACCTCACGTCACTTGGTGTACTTACTGCTGTCGAATTGCGAACTGCACCGACTGACACGCGCGTACTTGTTGGAGGAGTCGTGACACACAGGCAGCGGCCGTCAACCGCACACGGCATCACCTTCGTAAATCTTGAAGATGAAACCGGGCTTATCAACGTGGTGTGTTCGCCGGGCCTATGGAAGCGCTATCGGCGTGTGGCTCGCGGCGCTCCGGCGTTATTGGTGCGCGGTCGTCTTGAACGAGTCGACGGGGTGATCAACGTTGTGGCCGACAAACTCGAAGTTCTGCCAGTAGTTGGCGGCCATCGGTCGCGCGACTTTCGTTAAAGCTGGGGCTGGCGTCGGCTCGTAAAGAGCGTCCACCTGACGCGACTCTGACGGCCATACGCTCTAGTGGTCAACAACCCTCTCGAGGAGGATTCGAATGCTCGCCCAAATGATGGACATGCCTGTAACGATGATGTCCACCGATATGTATGCCACAGACGAAATGGTGAATGGCCTGAATCTTGGTCTGCTCATCATCCGTGTTGTCGTTGGTGCCACGCTTGCTACTCACGGTCTCAACAAGATCTTTGGCGGCGGCAAGATTGCTGGCACCGCCGGTTGGTTTGGCTCCATGGGTATGAAAATGCCGAAGGCCAACGCCTGGATCGCCGCATTGACCGAAATCGGCTCAGGTGCACTTCTTGCGCTCGGTTTCCTCACGCCGCTTGCGGCTGCGGGCTTGGTTGCCATCATGGTCGTGGCCCTGATCACGACCCATCGCAAAAACGGATGGTTCATCTTTAACCCGGGTGGCGGCATCGAATACGTCGTCGTGCTCGCCGCTGTCGGCATTGGTCTTGCCTGTGCTGGTCCTGGTGAATGGTCTATTGAGCACGCGGCAGAGA
>JAEMTX010000145.1:0-2241 GCA_016462055.1 Acidimicrobiia bacterium
GACGAGGAGTCTGCCACGGACGCCCAGCGCTGTGCCGGGCCCAACTCAGGCCCGCCCGCGAGCCTTGCGGTAACGACGGATCAACGAACTCGTCGACGAATCGTGGGCAAGTTCTGGGGCCGTCTCGTTCGTGAGCTCAGGGACAATCGCTTGAGCCAGTTTCTTGCCCAGTTCCACTCCCCACTGATCAAACGAATCGATACCCCACACCGCTCCCTGAACAAACGTTTTGTGCTCATAGAGGGCGATCAACTGACCGAGCACTCTCGGCGAAAGTTCCGGCACGAGGATCGACGTAGTCGGATGATTCCCTAAGAATGTGCGGGCGGCGACCTGTGCTTCGGGCACGCCATCGGCCCGAACTTGTTCAGCGGTTCGACCGAACGCCAAGGCTTCAGGCTGCGCAAAAAAGTTCGCCATAAAGATGTCTTGGTGGCCACCAATCTCGTGCGCAGCCGAAATCACACCGATGAAATCGGCAGGAATCAATTTCGTGCCCTGGTGAATGAGTTGGTAGTACGCGTGCTGACCATTCGTGCCCGGTTGTCCCCAAACGATCTCGCCTGTTTGCGTGCCCACTGTGCGACCCCAACGATCGACGGATTTGCCATTGCTCTCCATCGCCAATTGCTGCAAGTACGGCGTGAGATGCGCGAGGTAGTGGCTGTAAGGCAACACGGCGAGAGTTTGTGCACCAAAGAAGTTGTTGTACCAAATGCCGATGAGCCCGAGGATAAACGGGAGGTTCCGCTCCATCGGTGCACTCCGGAAGTGCTCATCGATGAGTCGAAATCCTTCGAGCATGTCGGTGAAGTTGCCAGGACCAATTGCGATCATCAGCGAAAGCCCAATCGCTGAGTCGTAGCTGTAACGGCCACCAACCCAATCCCAGAAGCCGAACATGTTGTCGGTATCGATACCGAATTTCGATACCTCGGCAGCGTTCGTGGATACGGCAACAAAGTGCTTTGCAATTGCCGCCTCATCACCAAGTGATGCAAGTGCCCACGCGCGAGCGCTATTCGCGTTTGTCATGGTTTCGAGAGTCGAGAATGTCTTCGACGCAATGATGAAGAGCGTTTCAGCGGGATCGAGATCATGGGTGAGTTGATAGAACTCATTGCCGTCGACGTTGGAGACAAACCGGACGTCAATATTTTCCTGTGCGTAAGGCAGGAGCGCTTCGTGGGCCATGCGCGGACCCAGATCGCTGCCGCCAATCCCGACATTGACCACTGTACGAATGCGCTTGCCGGTGTGCCCGACCCACTCACCTGAACGAACTCGGTCTGAGAACGCCGCCATGCGTTCAAGGACTTCGTGGACATCGGGAACAACGTTCTGACCTTCATCAGTGAACACCGCGCCCTTCGGCGCCCGAAGGGCAATGTGAAGCACCGCTCGGTCTTCGGTGACGTTGATGTGTTCGCCGGCCCACATCGCGTCGCGCAGACCTTCGACATCAGCTCGACGCGCGAGCGCGAACAGCTTTGTCAATGTCTCGTCATTAAGACGATGTTTGGCGTAATCAACGTACAGATCGCCAACTTCAACAGTGAGTCGTTCGCCACGACTTGGGTCAGACGCAAAAAGATCGCGCAGGTGAACGTCATCGATCTCGGCCTGGTGTGAGGCCAGTTCCCACCATTCAGTTGACTGTTCGATTGGTTGCGGCGCGGCAGACATTTGAACTCCTGAGTTCATGTGAGGGAAACAACGAAACGGGCAGTGAAGCGCTCGCCTGGGGAGACCATTGGTGTGGTTTCCTGGCAAAGCGCATTCGTGGGAGCCGTCATTGGCTCAAGAGCAATGAAGTCTGCCCCGGGCGGCGCATAGAACTGCGCGTAGGAATACTTTCGATCAAAGACAACGGTCAGACGGCGTCGCCCTGAGGCGAGGAGCAGTTGTCGATCTGATCCGAGGCGATAGGCATCATCAAAAGAACGTTCTCCGATTCGAACGATCGATGCCGGTTCGAAGACCTCTTCGCCCGTTGGGAGTCCACGCTCATCGAGTACGAGGCGATGGCGAGCAGGCGCACCGAATCGAATACGGCCACGTTCAACATCAGGAAGGCAGAAATACGGGTGCCAGCCGAAACTCACGGGCACTGAGCGCTTGCCAGCTGCAGTCAGGGTGGTCGAGACCATCAGCCGACCGGGGGTCACGGTAAATCCAACAGTGAGTTCGTGAGGAAACGGAAACGCCGCCATCACCGCCTCGTCGGCGCCGGCGTCGAAC
>JAEMTX010000145.1:2251-5076 GCA_016462055.1 Acidimicrobiia bacterium
GAACTGGGCTGGCCTTTGACCGAAACGAGTTCCCAACCTGGCCGCCCGACAAGCATTCCGTGAATTGGAAGGCCATTGGAATCGCGATGCAAGGGAACGTCGGAAAGGTCAACGGTATGAGAACCAACTCGATACGAAGAACGTTCAAGTCGATTCGCCCAGGGCGCAAGGAGTGGAAGCCCGGTGGTGTGACCGGCCCTTGCGTTTTCGGGTCCGCCATGAAAGTCGAGGTAGTGACGACCCTTATGTGTCAGCGATGCACCGACCAGACCCACTTCAGGAAGAACTGAAAAGACAGTTGGTCCGGCTTCAAGTGTGACGGCGGCAACGCCATCAATCGTTGAGACATGGACGGAACCGTCAATAGAAACGTCAGCTGCCACTCGCCGACTTCTCGTCGTGGCCACCAAATTGCTTACGCATTGCCGAAAGCAATTTGTCGGCGTAATCGGCTTCGCCCCGAGAGGTGAAGCGCTCGTAGAGAGACGTCGTAAGAATCGGAGCCGGTGCCCCAATATCGATGGCAGCAAGGCTGGTCCATCGACCTTCACCAGAATCGCTTACGCGACCAGCAAAGGTATCGAGTTGAGGATCTTCCACCAACGCCGCTGCAGTGAGGTCGAGTAACCAAGAAGCCACGACACTTCCGCGGCGCCAGACTTCAGACACTGACTCAATATCAATGTCGTACTGGTAATACTTCGGCTCGCGCAGCGGTGTTGTCTCTGCATCGTTTTCTCGAACAACTTTGCCAGCATTCGCGTGTTTGAGAATGTTGAGGCCTTCGGCATAAGCAGCCATAAGGGCGTACTCAATACCGTTATGAACCATTTTCACGAAGTGGCCTGCTCCGGCGGGACCGCAATGCAGCCAACCGTGTTCTTCGGGCGTGTAATCACCCGTGCGACCGGGAGTGCGTTCCGCGTCGCCAACACCTGGAGCGATCGTGCGAAAGATTGGCTCGAGATGCGTGACGATTTCATCCTCGCCGCCAATCATGAGACAGAAACCACGGTCGAGGCCGAAGACGCCACCACTAGTTCCGACATCGACGTAGTGAATGCCTTTCGGTGCGAGCGCCTCGGCACGGTCGACATCGTCGCGATAGTAGGTATTTCCTCCATCGATCACGATGTCGCCCGACTCCATTAGTGCGGCAAGGTCATCGACAGTGCCACCGGCATATGCCGCCGGGACCATCACCCACGCAGCGCGGGGCACATCAAGCTTCGCGACGAAATCAGCGAGATCGCTGGCTCCGGTAATGGCATCACTTTCGGCCGCGAGGGTTGCGACCGCCTTGGCATCAACATCAAACACCACGCAGGTATGGCCATCACGAACGAGCCGACGAACGAGATTTGCACCCATACGCCCGAGACCGACCATGCCGAGCTGCATCAGAGTCCTTTCGATCCCGCCGGGTAGCGGGGCTAACATCCTGCCAAACCCCACCCGCGCCTGCTGACAAAGCCACGCAACCGACTGAAATCGACCAGCGGTGTGGCAGGGTTTCTGAGTCCAAGGGCGAAGGTGTAACGAATGACCGCTACAGCGGGCGAACAATCAGGCGCACGAACTCGAAAGCCCACCGCCCGTCACCTGGGCTCGGTCGTCTGCGCATTTCTTTTCTTTGTGACGTTCACTCTCGGGGTGACCTCCATTTGGACCCGAATGACGGTTTTCGATTCGGCCCGATTCGCGGAACGAGCCGAGAGGGTCCTCGACTCTCAAGCAGTGCGGTCAACGCTTGCTGACGAAATCACCGATGCCATCGTCAATACCGGCCCGTCGAATCTTGCGTCGTTTCGCACGATCATCCGCTCGACACTTGATCCGATCTTGCAAACACCAGCGTTTCGTTCCATCTTCCGAAGAGCCCTCGACACCAGTCACGATTACCTCTTTACCCAAAACGGCAATAGCCAACTCATCAACCTGAGCGAAAGTCTCAATGTGCTTTCGGGAAGCCTTCAGGCGACGAACCCCGACGTGGCGACATCAATCCCGACAGGAACCAATGAACTACTCGTAAAGATCGGCGACCAAACCCGTGGTCTTGGGCTTTGGAGAATCGCCGAAAGGTTGACCCTCGCAGGTGCCGGCCTTCTCCTTGCGGCTGGTCTTTTTGCATTCGGCACGATCGCCCTCGACTCCAACCGTCACAGGTCCACGTTTGCTCTAGGAATTTCCGCGGCATTCAGCGGAATCTTCATGTTTGTTCTGGCGACGATCGCGCCGATCATTGCCGGTTCGTATGCCAGCAATTCTGAAACTCAGCGAGCACTCGTTTCCGCTACAGAGTTCTTTGTCAGTGATTACCGGCTCTATTCAATATGGATTGTTGGAATCGGCGTGGTGCTGTGTGCGTTCGGAACTGCAACAACCCCTCATGGTGAAGTTGTCACTGTTCTGTCAGTGATTCATCGAGTGCGCACTGCAATCGATCGACACAAGCCAACTTCGCAGCGCGGACGAGTCGCTCACGCCCTCGCCCTTATGACCATCGGGCTCCTGATGGTCATTGGGCGAGAGACGATCATTCCCCTTATCGTCGTTGTCTTCGGCGCAGTCCTCGCCTACGTCGGCGCATCCCAACTCCTTTCCATCGTTGGCCGCCGATCACCAGTTACAACACGCAGCGCTATAGCAGCCGACGTCAAGAACGTTCGGTTCAACAGCCCGACTACTCGCGTTGCACTCGTCACTCTGGTGCTGTTCGTCACAATCGGCATCGGAGCATGGATTACGACTTCGGGAGCTCGGTCGAAGTCCACAGCAAACGAGCAACGCAAGTGCAACGGATCTGCCGAATTGTGCGACAA
>JAEMTX010000146.1 GCA_016462055.1 Acidimicrobiia bacterium
CACTCTTAGGTGTGCATCGATTGATCCCGAGTGGTCGACGACCGATCAGCGAGGCGAGGCACTCCTTGCTGCCCCCGTGTTCGACCATGTTCATCGTCATTTGGACCATGCCAGCGAGGAATCGGTGCCGGAAACTCCGGTTGAAGAGGGAACCTCATTCACCTGAGGTGAATGGAGGCCAGAGCAATCGGCGGCCACATTTCTGGGCACATTTGTGGGGTTTGTCGTGGCCTGCTCTCGCATGTGCCTCGGGTCACGTCTATGGTTTGAACCACAGTGGGTTCCGTGGGGAGCCCCGATCCGAACCATCGGCCATGGCCGAAGGAGGCAGTAATCATGCAGAGGCGTGCGGGAATCCGTCGCTGGGCACCAGTCGTCGCAGCAGTCATGGCCGTTGGCCTGATCGCAACGGCGTGTGGTGGGGGCTCAAGTAGCTCCTCCGACAGCGGCAAAACCAGTGACGTAACCATTAAGGCTTCCGGTCCGCCGAAGGCTGGCGGCTCGGTCAAGTTTGCCCTTGAAGCTGAGACCGATGGTTTCAATCCGTCCAGCAACCGTTGGGCCATTTCTGGCTACATGGTTGGCAACGCGGTCTTCGATCCGCTCTCGGCCTATGACGCCGATGGCAACTGGGCTCCCTATCTGGCCAAGGCCTTTACGCCGAGTGCCGATTTCAAGACTTGGACTGTCGATCTTCGTGCCGGTGTGAACTTCTCCGACGGCACCCCTGTCGACGCAACAGCCGTCAAACTCGCACTCGACACGGTGAAGGCCAATGCCCTCACCGGAGCCGCCCTTGCGAATATGGGTTCCATCACGGTGGTGTCGGCTTCACAGCTCACGATCGCCACGGTCGATGCCTGGGCATCGCTTCCCGCAGTGCTCACGACCCAGGTTGGCTTCGTTGCCGCTCCCGCCCAGCTCAAGGCTGAAGGCCCAGCAGCAAGTCGTCAGCCGATTGGTTCTGGTCCGTTCATTCAGAAGGAATGGATC
The DNA here is from genome assembly GCA_016462055.1 of Acidimicrobiia bacterium. GTDB lineage: Bacteria > Actinomycetota > Acidimicrobiia > Acidimicrobiales > Acidimicrobilacustridaceae > Acidimicrobilacustris. Next base: position 994 of record JAEMTX010000146.1, read on the forward strand.
CCAGACAATCGCTGGACCGGCACGAAGAATGCCAACTACTGGCGTTCCGATGACAAGGGCAACAAGCTCCCATACCTCGATTCGGTGGAATTCCGCCCGATCGTTGACCCGCAGAACCGAGTGAACGCGCTTCTTTCCGGTGACGTGCAGATGATCCACACCACCGACTGGCCGGCAATTAACCGCCTTCAGTCGGAAGCAGCTTCGGGCAACGTTCAGTTCGTTGCTGACGGAACCGAAACTGAAGAGCAGTTCCTTATGTTCAACACGCTGAAGACTCCGGTTGACGACGTACGTGTGCGTCAAGGGCTCACGTTGTGTACCGACACGAATGCAATTCTGGTCGTGCAAGAGACGCCGGCCGCACGTTTGGCCGATAGCCAGTTCACGAAGGAATCGCCGTGGTATTCCGACAGCGGTTTCACCACCAATGATGCGGCCAAGGGCAAAGCGCTCCTTGACCAGGTGAAGGCCGAAAAGGGTCCAATCGTCGTCTCGATTGGCACTACACCAGTTCCGGCTAACACCAACACCACTGCACTTATCAAGCAGCAGTGGGAAGCCTGTGGCGTGACCGTGAATACGACGACTTCGGAACAGAGCAAGTTCGTGTCCGATGCCGTGACCGGCAACTACACCGTCAACTTGTGGCGTCAGTTCGCTGCTTCTGATCCCGATGGCGATTACGTCTGGTGGACTGGCAAGAACGCGACTGGTCCGCTCACGTTGAACATCGCTCGTTTGAAGGATGCTCAGGTCGATGCTGCGCTTAACAAGGCTCGTGCGTCGAATGACGTGGCAGTGCGCAAGCAGGCCTATGCCGACCTTCAAAAGCGTCAGACGGAACTTGCGCCGTACATCTGGATCTCTCATTCGCAGTGGGCGATCGGTGCGGCCAAGAACATTCGCAACATTACGAACCAGACCCTTCCCGATGGACAGGCAGCCCTGCCGTTCCAGCGTGGCGAGGTTCGTCTTACTCAGACCTGGATCGATAACTAATCCAGTTCTGCGAAATTTGCTGAAAGGGTCCGGTGCTTCGGCACCGGACCCTTTCGCGTGGATGCAGTCTCCACATCGCGGCAGTTTCCCCGACATGGAGTGTTCCCCGTCGGTAGTGTGAACAAAGGAAGTCCATTGACTAGGGGGCGGAAATGATTCGTCGGATGGTTTCAGTCGTTGCTGCAGTTGCTGCAGTGGCACTCTTTGCATCGTCATGCAGCAGTTCCGGTTCAAGTTCGGGCGGAAACTCGGCGAGCAGTACCTCGGACATCACCGTGAAAGCAACGGGTGCACCGACTGCAGGCGGCTCAGTGAAGTTCGCTCTCGAGGCAGATTCCGACGGTTTTAATCCGACAACAAACCGTTGGGCCGTTTCAGGGCACATGGTCGGTTCCGCAGTTTTCGATCCGCTTTCCGCCTATGACGAAAACGGGAAGGCACAGCCCTACCTAGCGAAGTCGTTTACGCCGAGTGCCGACTTCAAGTCGTGGACGATCGAGTTGCGTCCGAATGTGAACTTTTCTAATGGCACACCAGTTGATGGTGCAGCAGTAGCGAAGTCGCTCAACGCAATGAAGAAAGATGTACTGGTCGGCATTGCGCTTGCGAATATTGCTTCTGTTGTTGCATCGGGTCCTTTGAGCGTGACGGTGACGATGATCGATCCTGACGCGTCATTGCCCGCTGCACTAACGACGCAGGTCGGCTACGTCGTTTCCCCCGCGCAACTTGACGCAGCACCTCCAGCCAATACGAGATCACCAATTGGCTCGGGTCCATTCATTCAAAAAGAATGGGTTCCAGATAATCGCTGGTCGGGCACGAAGAACCCGAACTACTGGCGCTCCGACGCGAAGGGCAACAAGCTCCCGTATCTCGACTCGCTTGAGTTCCGACCCATCACCGATCCACAAAATCGCGTGAATGCGTTGCTGGCTGGCGATGTCAACATAATTCACACCACTGACTTTCCGGCGATGGCGAAACTCCGCAGCGAGGCGCAATCCGGGGCGGTGCAGGTTGTGTTTGACCAGACTGAAACTGAAGAAAGCTTTGTGATTTTCAATACGTCCAAGGCTCCACTCGATGACGTGCGCGTTCGTGAAGGCTTGAAACTCTGCACCGATCCAGCGGCGATCCTCGTGATCAATGACACTCCTGCCGATCGCGCTGCCAATAGTCAGTTCACCAAAGACTCTCCGTGGTATTTCGATGCGGGTTTCAAGACGAACGATCCTGCTGCGGGCAAGGCACTAATAGAGAAAGTGAAAGCGGAAAAGGGTCCGATCTCCCTTAATCTCGCGACGACTCCAGTCCCAGCGAACGTGAATACCACTGCGCTGATAAAGCAGCAATGGGAAGCGTGTGGTGTGAGCGTGACCACCACAACGACCGAACAGAGCAAGTTCATCCTCGACTTGGCGACCGGCAACTATCAAGCGAATCTGTCTCGCCAGTTCAGTGGCACCGATCCCGCCGTCGATTATGTCTGGTGGACCGGAAAGAACGCGACCGGCCCGCTGGCGTTGAACTTTGCGCGGCTTAACGATCCAGAACTCAATGTTGCACTCGATAAGGGCCGCGGTTCTCCCGATGTGGCAGTTCGCAAAGAGGCCTATGCCACGGTTCAGAAACGTCAAACTGCGTTGGTTCCTTACATCTGGCTCGCTCATTCACAGTGGGCGCTTGGTGCGGCTAAGAACATTCGGAACTTCACATCGATGACGCTTCCCGATGGAGCAAAGGCACAGCCGTTCCAAGGCGGCACCGTCAAGCTCACTGAAACCTGGATCGAGAAGTGATCCCGAGCTGAACCAGTGCGCACCGCTACGTTCACTGGCGTGGCTGGTTCGGTTCGTCAACTTCGTCCGGGGTTGCGTAACAGCGCGCCTACGCTCGTCAACGAGAAGGAACTTTGGGCCGCGGGCCATTCTGTTGTCGTCGGTCTCGATGAGGTTGGGCGCGGTTCGTGGGCTGGGCCGCTGGTGATTGGCGCAGCAGTCGTTCCGCAAGATCGTCGTGTGTACAAACTTCGCGATTCAAAGATGCTCACAGAATCAGAACGCGAATCGATGTTTGATCGTGTGGCCGAATGGTGTGACGCGTGGTCGCTCGGAATCGTGACTCATCAAGAATGCGACGAACTCGGAATGTCGGCCGCGCTGCGTCTAGCGGCGTCGCGCGCGATTGCATCGCTTGACGTTGTGCCCGACCGCGTTTTGCTCGATGGTTCGCATGATTTCGTTGGTGGGGGTATTACGAAGACAATCGTGAAAGGCGATGCGACGTGCGTATCGATTGCTGCCGCTTCGATTCTGGCCAAGGTCAGTCGCGACCGCATGATGAGGGCTGAAGCGGAAAATTTTCCGGCCTATGACTTTCATCGCAATAAGGGTTACCCGTGCCCGCGGCATCGCATGGCGCTTGCCGCGTTAGGGCCGACCACGATTCACCGTCGTTCATGGTCGTATATGGATGATCTGCCATGGTCGGGAATCCACCGTTCGGATCCGATAATGACGCAGCCGAGTTTGTTCAACGTCGGTTAGTCGTTTGGGCGTCGGGGGGCAGATACCCTCAGTCCATGGCTCTCCGCTCTCGCATCGTTCTTCTCGCCTTTGGTCTATGGACGGTGTTCGTTTGGGGCAATCGCATTTCGAACACGCTGCGATCGGAGGAATCGGCGAGTTCGAAGACGTTCTCAGCGGTGCTGTCGGTCATCCTGCTGGCGTTTGCGGTGGCAGTGATTCTGGTTGTGGTCAAAGCCTGGAAGTCACAGATCCCTGCCAATGGGGCCAAAGTGCTGATGGTGGCCGCTGCGCTCACAGTTGTGGTGTGGCTTGTTCGAGTGCCCATGATCCTCATGGCGGACCATGGCGACAAGGATCCCGGGTTCAAGATCGTTCATGTTGGTCTAGGTGCGGTGTCGGTAGTTTTGGCTGCACTGGTGTGGCAAACAGGGGCAGTCGCGCTGCGCCAGGGCCGGGAGAGTTCGGCAATGGAGAGCAGTCGGGGCTGACCCGACTACATTCAGCGTCATGGGTCAGCCAGTCACAGTTCTAGAGAAGCC
>JAEMTX010000147.1 GCA_016462055.1 Acidimicrobiia bacterium
ACACCATTCGAATGGCGATGTTTGCTCGCCGACGTGAGATCGAAGTTATGAAACTCGTCGGCGCAACGAATTGGTTTATACGAGTTCCATTTATGCTTGAGGGACTTGTACAAGGCCTCGTCGGCGCGTTTTTAGCAATTGCTGCGTTGGCCGCGTTTAAGCCGTTCTTTCAGAAGTGGCTCCCAAGTGCGCAGGACATTCCACTCGTGGGCGGTTTCCAAGTGAGCGGCGGCGAGATGACTGTCATCTTCATGACACTTGGCGTCGTGGGTGTAGCGATTGGCGCGATCGGCGCCGGCATCGCTGTGTCGCGATTCCTCGACGTCTGATTATTTGTATTGAGTCCGAACTCTTGTGTCGCTTTAGAGAACGGCGCGGCACAAAGATTCAGGAAACAAAGGTCGAATCGTGGAGAGTGGCGATTCCGGTGGCAACGTCGTAGATGAAGCCGGCTACTGCGGTTCCCACGGGGAGGTAGGGGCAGCTTCGGACCGCTTCGATGTCTGCTTCGAGCGCGGAGATCTGATCGCCGATGAGATGGAACTCAAGTGCCTCTGGATCGGAACCGGTGGCAGCGAGAACCTTTGCTCGGAGACCAGGAAGGTCGATCTTGGCTGCACCACAATCGTTGTGATGCATGATGGCAATGCGGTCAACCTCAAGTTGGTTCACTGACTTGATGAGTGAGCGGATCATGTCGGGGGTGATGCGAGCCCCGGCATTTCGCATTACATGGATATCGCCGACGTTGAAGCCAAAGATCGCGAGTGGATCGATCCGGCAATCCATGCAGGTCACGACCGCAAGGTTCTTGCGGGGGATCGCAGAAAGCTCGGCCTTTGGGAAAGCGGAGGCGTAGGCCCTGTTGCCGTCAACTAAGTCTCTAAATGAATCCACGGCCGGGATCGTAGGCGGGGAAATACTTGTTGTTGAAATTTTAGGAATGTTTCTTTGGGATCCGCTCCTAGCGGTACTGTCGATTGATGCCTTGGATCGACGTGACGAAAAGTGAGCGGCTTGCCTCGGGTCAGATAGTGACGGTTGATCGGGAAGATGGCGACATCGTTGTGTGGCGAACCACCGCTGGCAAGGTGGTGGCCTGCGATGCCCGTTGCCCTCACCAGTGGTCTCATCTCGGTACTGCCGGAGCCGTTGATGGCGAGGAACTCGTTTGTTTGAGCCACTTCTGGCGGTTTGATCAAGAAGGCACTGGCTCAAAACTGTCGGCTGCTGGTCGGCGCGATGAGAAGAGCTCGATCAGGACATTCGCGGTGCGAGAACAGGCGGGACGAATCGAAATCAGCATTCCTGATTGATTGTTGTTGGGTGCCGCCTCTTCGCAACCTGCCATTCCTAGAATGAGATGTTCCCAGTCTCGAAAGGACCGCAATGGCCCCGAATCCAATATTGAACGACAAACGCTTTGATCAGGTAATCGCCGAGGGTTATGGCGCTGCGCCGACCACTCGCACCATGACCATTGGCGGCACGCTTTCGGCACTCGGCGTCCTGTTCGCCATTATCTGCGTATCGGGATGGTTCGGCTGGTCTCAGGTTCAGCAGACCACGCAAGACATTTTTGATCAGACAACAGGCCAAATGGTCACCGTGAGCTCGACGACGTTCCCGGCATGGGTTCTGGTTGCTGTAATCGCCGCCCTTGGCTTCGCCTTTGCAACGTTCTTCAAGCCCAACTGGGGGCCGGCAACAGCTCCCCTGTATGCGCTTTTCGAAGGAGCGGCACTGGGGGCCATCTCTGCGTTCTATAACCAAATGTACGACGGCATTGTTGTGCAGGCGGTGCTCGCAACCCTCAGCGTCGTTCTTGTGATGTTTGTGCTCTACGCAACCCGGATTGTGAAGGTCACTCCGAAGTTCGTACTCATAACAATTGCGGCCACAATGGGAATCGGCGTGATGTATCTCGTCACGTTTTTGTTTCAACTCTTCGGTGCGAACATCACATTCTGGAATAGCCCAACGCCACTTGGTATAGGCATAAGCGTAGTGATCTGCATCGTGGCGGCGATGAACCTCGCTCTCGACTTCGCATTTATCGAACGATCGGTTGCGTCGGGCACGACACCTCGCCGGATGGAATGGCTCGCAGCCCTTGGCGTCACGGTCACGATCGTTTGGTTGTACCTCGAAATTCTTCGACTTCTGTCGCTACTCCGACGCTGATCTCGGCATCATTTTCAAACGAATTACGAGTTCGGAGTTGATCGCTGTTTGCGTCGCCACGCGCGTACAAAGGCAGTCGTAAAAACCACGAGCAGCACTATGCCGGCAAAGAGCAACGGCAATCCTGCTTCACGCAGATTGCTCGAGTCATTGAGTGGCTTCTGCTGTTGTTCGATGAAGTTCATCCCAGGGGCGGTGCCATTTGGGCCAATGAGCGTGGTGGTGGTTACGTCGAGCGTCGTTGTCGTGTCAGTGGTTTCCACCTCATGAGATTAGGCCTGACAATGGCCTGTTCATCTGCGCATGGCCACATTCCTTGACGCTTGATACGACAAACGACCGGCTTGCTGGGCAAGAATCATCGTGTGGGCGTTACCGAATCAGCGGGACAGTTCGAGTTTGATGATGCCGGTCGCGAACGGGCGGTTACCGTTCTGCGCCAAGCGTTTCTCTCCGCTCAGATCGGTATGCCCTCTGAGGATCACGAGACGGCCGTTGATTCGATGTGGATCATTTTTGAAGCACTCCTCGTCGACCATCTGGCGCCAAACGAGGTCACCGATCACGTTCGGTTGGGGAAACGGACCGACATCGGCAATCACTGGCGCCGGATGGTGACAACGGCGGTGACACACACGTTCATTTTGAGTGGGGGTTTCGTTCAGCTCGACCAACTCATGGAAGCGGTCGAAGGCAAAGCACGACAATTGGCCGATGGCCAGTTGTGGCATACGCGTCGTGCTCCGGCACAAGGAGCCTTGGTGCTGGGCGTGCACACCGCGCTACAGCGGCTCGATCAAACGGCGAGTGCGGGACGATTCGCTGATCACGAAGATGCTGCTGCCCTAGAGGATCTCATCGCACTGGCAACGCTCGGCTCGGTTATGGCGGGGGAGGCACTGCCCTCATCGGGGACCGAGAGCGACGCTGGACCATCTGAGGCGAAAGGTCGTTGGGCGCGCACTACAGAAACTGTCGCTGCGTCATTTGGCGTTCCCGACGTTGAACTCATTGACTTCGAGCGCTCCGGCTGGGTTTGCAGTGACTGCGGCTGTTTGTTTTTAGGGCGCGTTGACGGAGGGATCGCCTACCCAGATCGCTTTGCTCCAATTGGGCGATCTGGTCCTTGTGATCAGCACATCTCCTGCGCCTGCCATCAGGCACCACTGCAACGGCGGGTCCGCTGACCGATTGGCCGTGCGAACCCGCCGAGTGCGGAAACTGCCGATTGTGAAAAGGGTTAGTAAATAATGACGCCGCGGATGTTCTTGCCGTCGCGCAGGTCCTGGTAGCCCTCGTTGATCTGGTCAAGGGTGTAGGTGCGAGTGATGAGCTCATCAAGCTTCAGGTGGCCGCTTCGGTAAAGACCGAGAAGCTTCGGAATGTCATAACGCGGGTTCGCACTTCCGAAGATGGTGCCAACGAGTTGCTTCTGCTGCATAGCGAATGCAAACAAGTTGAGTTGTACATCGTTTTCGTTCATGTTGGCCACAGCAGTGAAGACAAGTCGTCCACCCTTACCAACCATGCCCATGTACGACTCGAGATCGGCGCCCTTGCCCTCGCCGACGGTGACGATGACCTTGTCGGCCAAGCGACCCCATGTCAGTTCGCCGAGAAGTGCCTGTGCTTCGGCCACATCAGACGCAACGTGCGTTGCTCCGAAGTTCTGCGATTGTTCGCGCTTGAACTCAACCGGGTCAAGAGCGATGACGTAACGAGCGCCAGCAAGGTGAGCACCCTGCACAGCGTTCATGCCGACACCGCCAGTGCCAATGACAACAACTGTGTCGCCGGGAACAACCTCGGCGGCATAGGTGGCGGAACCCCAGCCCGTGGTCACGCCACAAGCAACAAGGCAGGCCTTGTCGAGGGGAAGATCTTCTTCGATTTTGACGAGAGAGTTGATGTTCATAACGGAGTGCTCTGCGAAGGTGCCGAGGCAACACATGGTCGCAAGGTCGGTTCCGTCGAGGAGATGGTGACGAGAAGTTCCGTCCTCTTGGCGACCAGAGAGAAGATGCGCGCCGTTGTCGCAAAGGTTCTGCTGACCCTTCGCGCATGATGGGCAGCGACCGCAGGAAGGAACGAACGAGGTGACGACATGATCGCCAGCCTTGAGTTCGGTGACGCCAGGGCCGACCTTCTCGACAATGCCGCCACCCTCGTGTCCGAGAATGATCGGATACTGCTGCCATCCAAGCATTTCGATGATCGCTGGGTCCATGGCCATATCGCCGGTGACCATGTGTTCATCGGAGTGGCACATTCCGCTAGCGACGAAGCGAACGAGAACCTCGTTGGCCTTTGGTTCGTCGAGTTCGATTTCTTCGATCTTGTATTCGGTATGCGGGCCGTACAGGACGGCTGCTCGTGTCCTCATGAGAACTCCTAGTCAGGTGCGCAGGGCTGGCCCAGCGGCTCAGCCTGAGCAATCTATGCCCTTGAGCGTGATGGGGTGTCAGTCGGCACAGCACCGGCGACCCTGGTCATGTTACATTTTTTTCATATCCATCGAACTTGTGTCGCACGTGGTCGGTGGCCATCACCAACGAACCGAGGGATCCATGAGCACTCCGCTTGCCAATCGTCTGGGCATTGAATTTCCAATCTTTGCCTTTTCTCATTGTCGAGATGTCGTCGCGGCCGTGACGAATGCGGGCGGCTTTGGTGTGCTCGGCGCACTTGCATTCGGGCCCGAACAACTCGAGATCGAACTCAATTGGATCGATGAGCATGTCAATGGAAAGCCCTACGGGGTCGACTTCGCCATGCCGGTTAATTACATCGGGAAGGGTGGGGGAGAAGACGCGTCATTCGATTCGCTTGACGCCATGATCCCGACCGAACAC
>JAEMTX010000148.1 GCA_016462055.1 Acidimicrobiia bacterium
GTTTCGAGGTTTCACTTTTCGACGTAAGTGCCGCATCGCTTGAGCAGTTTTCAGAGTCGGTTGCGGCCGTCGCGTCGTCGCCGGCTGATGCGGCCCGAGCAGCAGACCTCGCCTGCATCGTGGTCTTTGATGACGCACAGACCATCGAGGTTGTTTGCGGAAGCACTGGCGTGCTCACAACAATGCAACCGGGTTCGGTCGTCACTATTCACTCAACGATTTCGCCCGAGACTCTTCGACTCCTTGCTGACGCTGGCACGCAAGTAGGAGTCGCAGTGATTGATGCAGGCATCAGCGGCGGTGAAACTGGTTCCAATGCCGGAACACTTCTGACCATGGTCGGCGGTTCAGAAGATGTGGTCGCCCTCGCATCACCGGCCCTCATGGCATTTTCGAAAGAAATCATCCATGCCGGCGAGCTTGGTGCCGGTCTTGCCCTGAAACTGGCACGGAATGCCACCGGGTACATCTGTATGGCCGCCGTGCATGAAGCCATGCAAATCGCTACTGGCGCAGGAATCGCTCTCAGTGTTCTCCAACACACAATCGCCGAGACCGGGGTCTTCGATCAGGCGCTTTCGCCCTTCATGCTGGGAGGCCCTTCGCCACTCACTGATAACGATCCCCAATCACTGCGCGAACTGTTACTTCATCTGCAATCGCTCGGAGAGAAGGACCTTGATCAGGCTCTCAACCTTGCCGCAGAGTTGGGCGAGGATCTTCCCGTCACAACCGCAACTCGTCAGTCGTTTCACAGCGTCACACGGCTCTAACGAAGCCCCACTCTGCGGCGCGAGCACATAAACGAACCAACTAGAGTTCGGCTTCGATCAGAGGGGGAACCATGAAAGAACTTAAGGGCAAAGTCGCAGTCATCACCGGTGGTGCCGGTGGTATCGGAAAGGCCATGGGCGAGCGTTTCCTGGCCGAGGGAATGAAGGTCGTCCTGTCAGACCTTCGTGGCGAACAACTCGAGGGCGTTGTTAACGAGCTCCGCGGAAATGGTGGAGAGGTCATCGGTATTACTGCTGACGTTTCCAGTCTTGAGTCAGTTGAAGCTCTTCGTGACGCGACTCTCGCCGAATTCGGCAAGGTTCATGTCGTCTGCAATAACGCCGGTGTTGCCTCTGGCGCTCATGGCCGGCTGTGGGAACACGAGATCAACGACTGGCGTTTCGCTCTCAGCGTCCACCTTTACGGAGTCATTAACGGCATTAACGCTTTCGTGCCGACGTTGCTGGCCCAGGACGAAGAGTCACACATCGTCAATACGTCTTCAAACAACGGAGGCTTCTCGCCCATCGCCATGTCTCCGACGTACGCCACATGTAAGGCTGCTGTCGTCACGTTGAGCGAATGTCTCTACGGACAGCTCAATGAGGTCAACCAAAAGATTGGCGTTTCTGTTCTCTTCCCCACGGGCAAGACCAAGGGAGTGTTGAACACCGGCATCTGGGCCGCCGCTGAGCGTCCTCCTGGCTACGAAGCAGAAGTTGCGATCGACCACACCCACAAGATGGCTGGTTGGATCGAGTCGATGGAAGCCGCCGGAACGCCGGTCGCCGTCACGCCTCTGTCTGAGGTTGCCGAACAGGTCATTGAAGGCCTGTACGCCAACCGGTTCTGGATGGTCGAAGAAGGACGCTTCGAAGAAGCGGTCAACGAGCGCACGCAAATCATCTTGAACCGCGCCGCACCGCTCTACCCAAGGTGATTTCGTGACTGCACTCATCCTCGATTCGCTCCAACGGCGCATGGCCGCAATGCATTCGCTCTACTACCAAGCGGTCAGCACCATGGGGCCCGAGCATGTGAATCATTTCGAGCGCGAGAAGGTTCTCCCCATCGCGTTCTCGCTCTTCCACTACACAAATCAAGAAGACGCGAACTTCATGTTCATCACTGGACAGATGCCGATCTGGAGCGATGAGTGGCAGTCACGAGTGCAGATGGCGATCAATAACCACGGCAAAGAACGAACTGTCGACGAAATGGTCCATCAGCGCATCGGTGATTTCGAAGCCTTCAAGGAGTACCAACGTGCGGTCTTTGATCGCACCGAGGCGTATCTCGCCACGATGGACCCCACTGATTTCACTCGACTGATCATTGGGCGCCCGTTCCCACCTCAGGTTGCCTCCACCTACAGCGCTCGAGTCGCCGGACCAGAAGGAATCACCGTGCTCGACGGATTCGAGTGCTGGCTTTACCAACATGGACTTCGCCACATGGGCGAGATCGAACTCGCACGCGGCCTTGTCGGCCTCGGCGGAATGACCAGCTAGCCCTCTCGCCGAACTACAGCGTGACGGTTTTCGGTAGATCAGAGTTACGAATCGATTCAGCCCATGGGTAGTTCATCGGGTTGATCCGGTCATAGGGAGCATCAACAAGGACTTCAGTTGCACTATCGGCTGGTTCGTCGGTCCGCATTGTTCGCGCTGCTTGCGCAGCGTCGCCTTCGACGAACACCATGTCCATATCGAGACCGTCTCGCAGCCGTGACGTAAGGCTCCATACTCCGTGCACGAAATCTAGATCAACAAGTCGAGAGGCACGCTCAAGCGATTGGGTCTGGCCGCCGCGACGATGACGGATGACAACACCGGTGTGTCCGACAAATGGAACATCCATCGGAACCAACTTCGTCGGAGACGAAACGAACGCATCAACCGATTGAAAGCAGTCGCCTTCTCGGACAGCTTTCTGATCCTCGGGAAATGCCATGCGTCCGGAGTCAATCAACCGCTCACGAAGCGTGCTCATATCGTCGAACGCGATTTGGGGATCGCCGGTGAGCGTGTACACCGTAATGAACGATGCTCGACCACCGCCGAAGGGCGAACCATCAGCGGTTTGGCGAGCAGCATGCAGTTCTGGAGTGGCGACGTAACGGTTGCTCAACATCACACCTTCAAGCATCACATTGGGAGGCGTGTGTTCGAGGTCGTACCAACGGTTCCAGTCCTCGATGACGGCTGCGTCACAGTCGAGAGCGGCAAAGATGATTCCAGAAGGTTCCATTTGTGCATTCTGGCCGAGATCCCCGACCTCGCAGGCACCTGTCGCCCTAATGTTCCATCACAGGTCATCTCTTGTAGGGGGAACGATGAAGTCCGTGCAGCGCGTAGCAGGAGCCGTTGAGGTCCGCGAAAGTGAACTCCCGATTCCCGGGCCCGATCAGGCGCTCATCCGCATGTCGTCATGCGGGGTTTGCCACTCTGATCTTCATCTTGCACGCGGTGACTGGAAATTCGCCACTGGTGACGGGCCACTTGGTCACGAGGGAATCGGCATCGTTGAAGCTCTAGGCCCAGGCGCCGAAGCATCGGTGTCTATCGGCGACAGAGTCATCCTCGGGCTCGGAGGAACCGGCGGCGAATATTGGTGCGGCAAATGCCGCTATTGCATCGAGGGCGAGCCTCGTCATTGTGCGAACTCCACTGGAATCATCGGTACGTTCGCCGAACACTTCGCCGTGTGGGCGCCATCACTCGTTGTTCTCCCTGATTCGGTGAGCGATATGGAAGCGCCGCTGGCCTGTGGTGGGCTCACCGCCTACGGGGCAGTGAAGAAACTCATCGCTCACCGCGTCACGCCTGGTCGAACTGTTGCAATCGTCGGCGCCGCTGGAGGGCTTGGCCACTACGCCGTGCAACTAGCTGCAGCGTTCGGTTACCGAGTGATCGCCATTGATGTCGGCGCCGACCGCCTCAAGTTCGCAGAAGATATGGGCGCTGAAGTTGCTATCGATGCCATTGAAGCCCGCGAAGTCATCGCTCGCGATTTCGGCGGCGTCGATGCCGCGATTGTTTTCACGGCGAATATCGCGGGCTATCAACTGGGATTCGACATCTTGGGGAAGAAGGGGCTCTTCGTCGCTGTCGGACTTCCGGCCACGAGCCAAGGCTCTTTCGAAATCGATCCGTTCATGATGTTCTTCAAAGATCCGACCATCATCTTTTCCGCGGTGGGCACTGTTCAAGACATGCGTGAACTCGTTGAACTCGCTGCTCGTGGAGTCGTCAAGAGCCATATTTCTCGAGTCGGCGGCCTTGAAGACCTGCCGGCAATCTTCGACGAACTCGAAGCCAGTGCCTACCTCGGGCGTGCAGTCCTGACGATCAATCCCTGAGCGATGGAAGATCGATTCGTAAATGTCAGCGACGGTACAAAACTTCACTACCTGACCGGTGGTGAAGGCGAACAAACCATCGTTTTTGTTCACGGATGGTGTTCGAACGCCACTCACTTCGAAGCTCAACTGACTGCATTTTCTGAAACTCACCGAGTACTGGCCGTCGACCGACGCGGACACGGAAAATCTGAGGCTCCGGAGCATGGATACAACGCCCAACAACACGCCAACGACCTCGCTGCCGTCCTCGATCATGAAAAGATTGCTTCGGCAGTAATTGTTGGTCACGCCGGCGGATGCCCATCGGTCCTGCAGTTCGCTAATGATGCTCCTGACCGCTGTGAGGCGCTCGTGCTTCTCGACACAAGGATCAGTGCCAAGGCGGACCTTCGCGGATCTGACAGCGACTCTCCCCTCGCAGCCATGGTGTCCTCGATCGCCGACGACGAAGCCTTCGAGCAGATTTACCGAGGGTTCATTTCAGATCGCCGGCCCGAACTTGCAGATGGCGTGGTCTCTGCGGCGCTGCGAGTGCCTCGGCGCGTTGCCCAAGCCGATCTCGCTTCAATCGCTATCGATACCGTTTCTCTCGCGAAATCTGTTCGCTGTCCCGTGCTCTGGCTCACCGCCGAACCAGTAGACGAAGTGCTTCTCAGTTCGATAGTTCGTGATGTCCGGTTCCATCAGGTGTCCGATTCAGGACACTTTGTGCAACTCGAAGTACCCGATCAGGTAAACGCTGCGATCACGAGCTTTTTCAAAACGGGTTTGGAGAACCCGGAGCGGGATAACCAGCCGTAAATCCGCCATCGACCACGAATTCCGCACCCGTGCAATAGGAACTCTCGTTCGAGGCAAGAAACACGGCCATGGCCGCTATCTCCTG
>JAEMTX010000149.1:0-1719 GCA_016462055.1 Acidimicrobiia bacterium
GGGGCTGTGGGATCTTGTTGATGGCGGAAAATCGGAACGAAAGCGCGCAGTCGGTGAAGGTCGAGACCTTCGAAGGCGAAAGCGAGGTGGGGAGTTTCAAGGCCATGTTTGGCAGGCTACGCAGACCTAGCGACAGTTGCCGCGAGAAGCGTCAATCCACTTGAGAAAACGCCTCGAGAACTGATGCCGCTATGGCTGCAGGATCTTCCAAGGGACCGAAGTGGGCAAGGTTGGGGAACGATGCGATTGATCCTCGAGTTAGTGCTTCAGCGATGGGACGCCCGAAGATTGCAGGGACGGTTTCCTCGACGCCCATTGCGATGGTCACGGGGCACGTCACATCGTGAAGTGCGGCAAAGGCATGATGTGACTTGCCGTGGGCGTAAACTTCGGCTTCGTTTTCGGGCAGACACTTGAGCGAAACGGTTCCATCGTCGTTCTGAGTGAATCCATAGTCGACGTAGACGCGCAGAACTTCTGGATGCAACGTACTGAACGGCGGCTTCGACGCGTAATTCTCGTAGGCCGCGTCGAACGACTCGAAGGCGTCTCGGCGACGACGGGCGCCGTTCGAGAGTGGGTTATCGGGATTGTGGCCACTTACGTGGTCAGTTGGAACCACCACAGGTTCATAGAGGTAGAGCGCCGTGAATGTCCCAGGTCGTGCTTGTTCGGCGAGCAGGAGTGACGCTGCACCTTTGGAGTGTCCAACCCCGTAGGGCTTCTCTAGGCCAATCCCGTCGATGACCGAAAGCACATCGTCGGCAAACCCGTACCAATCGAGGGGGCGATTCTCAGGGGCAGTCGAGTCGCCGTGTGCGCGCATGTCGATGGACCAGAGATGGAATCCTGTGAGGTGATCAGCGAGTGGCTCCCAGACGCGGCCGTGGAATCCGGTGGCATGAGCAAGCACGAGCGGGGGGCCATCGCCGCCGAGGTCATGAACCTCGATTTCGACGCCATCGGTGGAAGGAATTCGCATGCCACCATCCTGCCTCTACGGTGTGCGATATGGCGCCGGATTCGACCAATTTCTCTGCGACAGGTGACGACCGGTGGCCCGATGGCGAGGTTGTCGGTCCGGTAGATGCGGCAGTGCTCGAAGTGAATCGAGCTTTTTATGAAGCGTTCGAAGCGTCGGATCTCGACGCGATGTCTGATCTTTGGGTGCATGACGATCGCGTGCTGTGTGTTCACCCTGGGTGGTCAGCGTTACGGGGCTGGGCATCAATCGCAGCAAGTTGGGCCGTGATGTTCGATGGTCCTCAGCAGATTCAGTTCATCGTGACCGATGAACATGTTTCAGTGAACGGTGACGTGGCGTGGGTGTCATGCGACGAAAATCTTCTGACCACTGGCGCAAGCGCCACAGTCAACGCGCTCAACATTTTTGAGCGCGTGCGCGACGGGCAATGGCGGATGGTGGCTCACCACGGTGCGCCGGTGATGATCGCGTCTGATGAAGAGTTCGACGAAGACTTCGACAACTACGAGGAGTAACCCCTCAGCCGTTGGACTTAAGGGTATTGAGGATCTTCGAAAGTTCGCCGGTGTTGTCGTCGGGGACGATGTAGCCCGTTTCATCGCGAATCGTGTCCCAGTTGGCGGCAATGTCTTCGGCCGTGAGGTTGGGGTTGAAATAGCCGGGGGTGAGTCCAACGAAGAAGCGAGAGATAACACCGCCGGCAGCGGAATAAACCTCACCGCTTGCCTCGCAGG
>JAEMTX010000149.1:1729-4931 GCA_016462055.1 Acidimicrobiia bacterium
ACAGCATTGGCCTTCACGTTGAACTTGCGTCCTTCAATGGCGAGCACGCGAGTGAGACCGACGAGACCCATCTTCGCGGCGCCATAATTCGCCTGACCAAAGTTGCCAAGGATGCCCGAGTTCGACGAAGTTGAAATGATTCGGCCATAACCCTTTTCCCTCATGATCACGTACGCAGGTTGCGTAACGTAGAACGCGCCGAGAAGGTGAACCTGAATCACGGCTTCGATCATTTGCTGGTCGAGATTGTGGAATGACTTGTCGCGCAAGATTCCTGCATTGTTGACAACGATGTCGACAGTGCCGAACGTGTCGACAGCGGTCTTGACGATCGCCTTGCCACCGTCGGGAGTTGCGACGGAGTTGGTATCGGCAACTGCTTCGCCGCCGAGATCGAGGATCTCTTGAACAACAGATTGTGCAGGTCCGACGTCGCCGCCATCGCCACTTACCGACCCGCCGAGGTCGTTCACGACAATTCGAGCCCCACGACGGGCGAGTTCGAGTGCATGCTGGCGGCCGAGGCCACCACCTGCGCCAGTGATAATGGCGACCTGTCCGTCGAAGCCGATGTCAGTCATGGGGATCCATCCTCTCCGCGTGGTGCACGCGGACCGTGTAGTTCGAATCGCAGGAGCGTACTCAGAGGGGCCGGTGGGGCACCGCATCGCGTGTCTGAGGACCCTTCAGGACCCTCACGGGCTCTGCGGTCGTCGGATAGGCCGGCGGTTCGGTAGCGTGGCATTCATGGCCCCGAAGATCAGTACCGAAAAGTTGTTCCGCCGTCTTCAGAAGGTTGCGGCCGCGGTTGATCTTCCCGGCGTTCCTGCTGGGACCTTCGGCAAAGTCTGGTTTGTGTCAGGCGTGACCTGGATCCGCTATCACGTGGCCTTCGAAAATGGCGCCGAAATTGCCAATGTCGATGGTGCGGAAATTACTGACCGCAAGGTATGGCTCGCTGCTCAGGCCGTTCGCGACCAAGAGGCACTCGAAATCGAACGAGCCGAGCGGCGTGAACTTGCTCGCGCCGAAGCCTTAGCAAACTTGGCCACTGACACTGACTCTCACTGATCGCAGCTTCTACATCCGCGTTCGCGGTATCGAAGGGAAGTCCTCATGAAGTTCGGTATGCAAATTGATTACGCGGGCGGTTTCGCTGAATCTGCGGCCAAGGTCGCGGACTACGAAAAAGCAGGCCTTGATATCGCGTGGGTAGCCGAGGCCTACGGGTTCGATGCGCCGACGTTCATGGGGTATCTCGCAGCGAAGACCGAGTCCATAACAATCGGTGCAGGCATTCTCCCCATTTACACGCGTACGCCAACGTTGATGGCAATGACGGCGGCCAGCATGGACATGCTCACCAATGGCCGTTTCATTCTCGGACTCGGCGCTTCGGGCCCTCAGGTCATCGAGGGATTTCATGGCGTGAAGTACGACGCCCCGCTCGGACGCACTCGCGAGATCATCGATATCTGTCGAATCGTTTGGAAACGCGAACGCGTCACCTATGACGGCAAGTACTACCAACTGCCATTGCCGGCCGGTGAAGGAACCGGCTTGGGTAAACCGCTCAAAATGATCGCCAAGCCGATTCGCGAAGACATTCCGGTATGGATCGCGTCGCTCGGTCCGAAAAATGTTGAGATGACAGCGGAGATTGCTGACGGTTGGTTGCCGATCTTCTACATGCCCGAGCGCGCCAACGACGTGTGGGGTGCCGACCTTGCTGCTGGCATGGCCAAGCGCGACCCGAATCTTGGTCCGCTTGAAATTTGTGCTGGTGGATTAGTTGCCATTGGTGACGACAAGTCCGATATCGCAGAGTTGGCGCGGCCGATGGTTGCGCTCTACGTGGGTGGTATGGGGGCAAAGGGACGCAACTTCTACAACGACCTCATGCGCCGTTACGGCTATGAAGAGGAAGCGACAAAGATCCAAGATCTTTACCTCGAAGGCAAGAAGGATGAAGCCGCAGCGCTTGTACCTTCAGAGTTCCTGAAACTCACCAACCTGTGCGGGCCCGAAGGATTTGTACGCGAACGCATCGAGGCCTACGACGCGGCGGGTGTGAATGTGCTCAACATCATTCCTGTTGGTGAAAATCCCACAGCGATGATCGAGAAGTTGAAGACCTGGGTTTCGTGAACGTCAGCGCAACGCGCTGACTCGCTCGATTACTGCTTCGGCCTCGGCCACAATCGAACGCACAAGTTCGCCTGCGGGTACGAGCGCATTGATGGCGCCCACGCCCTGGCCGGCAGGCCAAAACTCGCGTGATGGATCAACGTCAGTGTCGGGGCCAGCGCCGAGGTGATTGGCGCCGTCGTTCATTGATCGAATGAATTGAGCGGGGAAGGGTTCGATCTCGCCAGCGTGTTCTTCCCAGTACTGCGTGTAGTCGTTGCGGGCGACCCGACAGGTCTTTCCGGTGAAGCCTTTGGAGATAACTGTGTCGTCTTCGGCCATCGAGAGGAGTCTTTCTTTATAGCCCGGGGTTCCCCATGCTTCAGGGGTGGCGATAAATCGCGTGCCCATCCAAACCCCTTCAGCACCGAGGCTGAGCGCAGCAGCAAGACCGCGACCATCAAACAGTCCGCCGGCAGCCACGACTGGAACCTTTCCTTCAACAACATCAACGATCTGCGGAACTAGCGCCATCGTCGCAACGGTGCCGGTATGGCCACCGGCTTCGGTGCCTTGCGCTATGACGAGGTCGCAACCAGCAGCGACAGCAGCGACGGCGTGACGCACCTTTCCGCACATGCTGGCGACGAGAACGTTGTTGTCATGACAGAGTTGGACGACGTCGCGTGGAACGCCAAGGCCAGCAACAAAGACCCGACCACCGTTGTCGATGATGGCCTGAACCTGAGCAGGCATGTCGCCGGGGGCCGCGGTAAGCAGATCGACGCCGAATGGTTTGTTGGTCAGTTCGCGAACGCTCTGCATCTGTTGCACCATGCGGTCGAGGTTCATTGTTGATGCGCCCATGCAGCCAAAGCCTCCGGCTTCGCTTACCGCAGCAACCAGTTCGTAGTAACTGACACCTCCCATTCCGGCGAGCATCACTGGATGCTCAATCTCGAGAAGGTCAGTGAGTCGTGTGCGCATGATCGCCACGGTAGGCCCCCGGGCCGCTGAGCATGTTCCGGTGCCAGCGACGTGGGGTCAGGAGCAGAGCTCTGGGGTAGTCCTCAAA
>JAEMTX010000150.1:0-1707 GCA_016462055.1 Acidimicrobiia bacterium
CCAAAAGCGTCGTCTCGTGAGACGACGCTGGATCTGTATTCCGATCGGCATGATGATGCATCTTGTGCTCGATGGCATCTGGGCTCGCCCGAAAGCTTTCTGGTGGCCATTTTTCGGCGTTGACTTTGAAAGTGGGGGACTTCCTGAATTCGGTCACTCACTTGCGATCAGTGTTCTGCTTGAGCTTGTCGGCATCGGTTGCTTGATATGGGCGTGGAATGCGTTTGACTTTAGAAATCCAAAAACACGCGCGCGATTTGTTCGCACTGGCCAACTCTCGCGTTCAGTACCCAAACCTCCAACCTGTTAGGTCACCTTATGCTCCACATCGTTCGTCACGGTCGCACCGAACACAACGCGTCGGGTCTGTTGCTCGGTCGAATCGATCCGCCGCTCGATGACCTTGGTCGGGATCAGGCCGTCGCGCTTGCTGCGGCGATCGGCCCGGTAGATCGGTTAATCACGAGTCCGCTGTTGCGAACACGACAAACCGCCGAGGCATTTGCCGTCGAACCAGTCGTCGACGAACGATGGATCGAACTGGATTACGGCGAGTTCGACGGAGTGCCACTTTCTTCGGTCGAGCCCGAGATCTGGAAAGCGTGGCGCACTGACGCTGAATTCTCTCCGCCCGGGGGTGAGTCGCTTCGCCAACTGGGTGAGCGGGTCTCATCGGCGCTTGAGGACCTTTCCGCAGCCGAGGATCCCGAACTTGTGACCGTTGTGGTTACGCATGTCTCGCCCATTAAGGCGGCAGTGTGTTGGGCGCTGGGCGTGGATGATCTTGTGTCTTGGCGTTTATGGGTGGCAACGGCATCGATCACCTCGGTCGCCGTCGGTGGCGGTCTCCGAGCGCTGCACGGGTTCAATGACATCGCCCATCTTCGGGCAGCGGGGTTGGCCGACCGCTAGCGTCTCCATCACTTCTCGTCGTTGAAAGGAACTGTTATGACCATCGTTATCCGAGGAACCCTCCCCGTCCGTGCCGACAAGCGTGAAGAAGCGATTGCTGCTTTTATCGCCGTTTCTGAAGGCTCAGAGTCAGAGGCTGGATGTCAGACCTATCGGTTCTCAGAGGACGTGCGTGAGCCGAATACGTTCATCATCACCGAGCACTGGGATGACGAAGCTGCGCTTGGTGGTCATTTCCAAACTCCTCATATGGCGGTATTCACTTCGGTGGTTGGCGATCTTCTCGCCGGTGCGCCCGATGTCGTGAAGTACGAGGTCAGCAGTTTCGGACCGCTCCACGGTTAGTCGAAATGCGTGGGACTATCGGGTTGTGAGATCCACGATGGCCTCGTTTCGCTGGTTCTGCGGCGCTCTTTCGTGTTTCGCTGTGGTGCTTGCGAGTTGCGGAAACAGTCGCACGTCGGTTGCGAATGCACCGGCTAGCAATGTTGGCTCAGCAGTAGCAGCAACGAGTACGACGGCCTCACCCACGACGACAATCAAGGTCTACGCCCCCACCGCCTTTCATCAAACAGATGTGCTGCTTGCTGAACGAGTGAAGGCGGCAGGACTCGCTGGTGGGATGGTGCGTCTCGGACGGGCCGATGGATCGATCATTCATGAGAAATCCATAGGGTCGATTAAGGGATCAACGGCGCTCTCGGTCGCGTCATCGACAAAGTGGATCACCGCAGCGGTGCTGATGACTTTTGTCGACGGTGGGGTGATCGGTCTTGATGACGACATTTCGAAATG
>JAEMTX010000150.1:1717-4923 GCA_016462055.1 Acidimicrobiia bacterium
TGCTTGATCACACATCGGGGGTCCGAGACAACAGTTGCCAGGGCGGCGGCATGTCGCTTGCCGCATGTGTCAAAGCGATAGCGAGTTCGGCACGACAGTTTCCAGCAGGTTCGAAGTTCTCGTATGGGAATTCCGACTTTCTCGTGATTGGTCGACTGATAGAGGTGCTGGGGCAGTCGGATTTCGCAACCCTTGCGAAGCAACGAATCACCGGGCCATTACAGATGGATGCAACGACGTGGCCGGGAGCGCCATCGATGGCGAATGCGGCATTCGGCGTGCGGGTAACGGTCGACGACTACGGCTTGTTCCTGCAGATGATTCTGAACCGAGGTGCAGCGAACGGAAGGAAAGTGTTGAGTGAATCCGCTGTCGCAATGGTGGTGGCGAATCAAGTAGCGGCCTACGACACAACGAAAGACTTTTCGGTGGGAATCACCAAGATCCCGCGTTACGGACTTGGGTGTTGGCCCGACGTCGTCGATGAGTTCGGGGCGACAATTGTTGTGAGCGGTAGAGGGGGCATGGGTTTTTATCCGTGGGTGGATTACTCCACGAGCACCTGGGGCATCATCGGGGTGCAGGATGCACGTGGCGCACAGGTGGCGGTTCCTGCATCGCAGAAGGTTGAAGTGGAGGCACGAGTGGCGCTCGCTCGGTAGTGTCCCCCCATGTCGAATCGCCATATGTTTGCCCGCGCCACTTTGACCGTCGGTCTCGTTATTGCTGTGACTGGATCGCTACTGGCACTCAACCCACCGCCGGTCGGCCAAATTAATTAAGTGGCGTAGCGGTTCGAGACGGACCAATGGGGACCATACAAACGTCCTGAGTGAACTGGTTAGCTCCAGCGGAGACTTCAGCAACGATCCCCGGGGAAGCCCCAGCCACCCGAACTTTGTTGGCCACTAAGCAAAATGATGCCTAGTGAACTGTGAACGAGAGTTCCCGGTGAGGGATCTTGGATCACGATCCTTAGCGTGCCCAACGGGAGAGAAGCGGTGTAGCAAACCCGTATCTGATTACCGATTGGGCAGTTGGATTCGCGGAGTTTCCGGTTGACGGCATAAAATCCGTCGAGCATCGAGGGCGGGTTTTGACCAGTGCCAGTGAAGGTGCCGATCATGTTCGGCATGGTGCAGTAGGCAGAGAAATCCTGAATCGGCTGCTCGGGCGTCACGGTCACAGGTGGCGGTTCCACGTAGCGAGTTGTCGACGTTGGCAATTGGTTGACGGTGGGCTCGGTAGTCGTCGGCGCCGTCACTTCAACCGGAACTGCTGTCGTTACGGTTGTCGAAGATGTTTCCACGACGGTCACTGGAGAGGATGTCTCATCCCCACTTGTCACAACGATTGCACCGCCGATGCCGCCGCCGATCAGAACCACTGCCGCTACAAAGAGTGCATAGACCTCAAGTCGTGATGCACTACCGCCAAAGATTTTCGCCATGGAGTGAGTCTAGGCAGATAGTGATTCCCCAACTGCTTTGGGTGCGATGGTGAGTCGGTCTGTAAGCGGGGGACGTTCACGGTTACTTTGCTGAACTGCGGAAACGTCAAGATTCCCTAGAAACTTATGGGGAAAGTTCGCACACACGTTCACGCAGTTTCACGGGGTTTCTATCCCTATTGCGGACAAATCGCGGACACGATCTAAGGATGAATTGCGCTATCCAGGTGGTGGTGGAAGTGGCGCGCTAGGTGGTGGTGGACTCGTTCCAGCACCCGCAGTCGTGGGATTCCTTAGCCGGTGAACGCTGGCACGATTAACTCTGTTGACACCGCTGCGGTGGTTGTGGTGGGTGGCTCTTGAGCAACCGGTTCGACCGCTCCAGGGGTGCAAGATCCGCCGTTGGCTGGTGGTCGAGGCGCATTGACCTCGTCGGTCGAATTACTCAATGGCGATGAGATATTCGGATCGACGCACCCTGCATTTGGAATGATCCCGATGATGGTGATGCCGGGAGCACGCCATTGCTGGACGCCAGGACCAGTAGAGAGCGTTCCGAGTCCAGGATCGTTCGAATCGAGACTGGAATCAGCTGATCCCACAAGGCTGCATGAGTCAGCTGTTTCATTTGCGTAGTTGTAATTGCTGCTTGTCGCTGAATTTTGGCAGAGTGACGCCGTCGAGCCAGGTTTCACAAAGACGTTCGCCCACAAGGTCGACGAGCCAAGAGCGCTGATTGCGCTCCCAAATTGGGCTTGATTACCGGAGAACGTCGAAAAGGAAATCGTTGCAGTATCCGTTGCGTAGATAGCTCCGCCCCTGTTGTTATTGCCAGCACTCGAGACATTGTCCACAAAAGTGCTGGCGAGAACCGTTAAGTCCGAACCCGAGGCGTCGATAGCGCCGCCAGGGCCAGTTGATGTGTTCCCGACGAAACTGCTTCGAACAACTGTGAGCGGAATTCCTTGAACATCAATCGCACCACCGCCGTCACCGCCGCAGTCACTGCAGACATCGGTGTTGTTGGTGAACGAAGAATCCGAGACCGTGAGAGAACCAATGGACTCAAAGTTAGGACCGTTGCCACCAAACGAGGCGATGGCACCGCCGACACTCCTAGTGACTGCTTGGTTCTGGTCGAATATCGAATTTGTTATTACTACGTCGGCGATTTGCGTGTTTATTGCTCCACCATCGTGAGCGACCCCCTGGAGGAATGTGAATCCGTCAATTTGCAACGGAAGGACGGTGTCAAATTCACGACCGCTGACACCTTGGAACGAGAAGATTCCTCCACCAGCACTCTCATTGTTCCCGCCCTTAACGATTACTCCGTTACCGATGAGCGAAAGCGTCCCGGTCCCTTGATAGGTGATGTGAGAACTCAGCTGGATCGTCGAGAGATTGGGCGACACGCAAACAGTGCCCCCGTCGGCGGTTTCGGCATCGGCCATCGCCTGACGCAATGAACCCGCTCCGGCATCCGCATTCGTTGTCACAGTGAAATGTGAACTATCGCTTGCGGCGCAGGCCGCCGGAGTGGCGGAAGCACTGCTGCGGGTGGACGCAAAGAGTCCGGCGAACGAGACGCCGAGGGTCAAGAGAATGATGAATGACCTGATGCTGAATCGAGATTTCATCAAGGGGTTCTACCAATAAATGCAGATGTTGTCACCTTGGTCTGGTGAGACTCGCTGGACGTCATCGCAGGAGGGACCGCCTCGAAAGGCAGTCCCTCGTTGTGTTTCCGGGTGGG
>JAEMTX010000151.1 GCA_016462055.1 Acidimicrobiia bacterium
CGCTTGGGACGCGCAGCAAGCGCGGCATCAGCGACTGCTTCTTCGTCTTCTTCGTCCTCGGAGACCACATCGACAAGGACCTCTTCGAGGTCTTCGACAAGATCGCCCTCGAGATCTTCACCCTCGAGATCGACGTCGATTTCTTCCTCGTCGAATTCTTCTTCGATGGGATCGTCAGCCATGGAGTCCTTGCGTTAGGGCCTTCGCAGGGCGAGGCCAAGGTGATTCGTGACGCGGATGATAGGCACGTTCTGGGGTGATGTTGGTGCCATTCGTGTCGTAGATGGTTAAAGGTGACAAACGACTGCCCATTTACGGCTCCAAACGACGACTTTCGGACCTTCGTTCGGCTTGAAGTCGTTCAAGTTCAGGTTCGGCGCTGTGATCCACAAAGCGCATCATGGCCGCAATGGCATGGTGCCCGGCCTGCTCTGCAATGAGGCGGTGCATCTCCTGACCAACGATCCGATAGGCCGGATGTCCCTGGGGCGTTGTGCGCAATTCGATGAGATGCATTGCCTCTCGAGCGTTCATATGCATCGAGAACCGAACTCGATACGCCAACGAGACGGCGTAGGAGGACTCAGCCGGGAAGCGCTCCTCGAGAGCTTCGTAAAGCGATGCTGAACGTTCCATCGCTTCGTCGAAGATTGCGCCAACGCCGGCATCATCAACTGCCGCCGGGCGGGTATAGCCGTGGAGCGGCGTGAGCTTCTGCCAATCGATGGTCAGCATGCGGTGACGTTGAAGGTCTCGAAATGCGCCGTAATCGGCGAGGATGTCGAATCGATACGAGGGGCGTTCGAGGGCTCGACCGGGTTTATGTCGCCGGTTGTCTCGTTCGCCTTCGTAGGCGTCGAGAACTGCCACGCGTTCTTCGGTGCTCATCTGCTGAACTCGATCTTCGATCTGGCGCTCGGGTAGCGAAAGATGGGGATAGAGCGCGGCGGCGACGAGTTTGATTTCCGCGTCGGGATCGAAATCGACAAGGGTCACGACAGGTGCCGGTTCAATGTCTTCAACACCGGCGAAGAGACGCCCGGCGATGTCGTCCATAGCATGGCGGCTCGAACTCATGTAGTTACTCCACTTCACTCCCCTGTCGTCGAGATCCACTCGCTTCAGGAAAGAGGGAACAACTTTGCGCAACTCGGTGAGCATGAGGTCCGCGTACGTACGAGCTTCGGGCAATGGGTGCGAGCGCATGCGAAGCAACAACATTTCGTAGCCCTGGCCCGTGCCGTAAACGCCGACATTCGAAAGCGAAGAAGCAGGAAGTAGCCCTCGAATTGAGTCGAAGGCCTTTGCCCGAATTGCTTGGCGGTAGACGAAATCACTATCTGATGGATCCTTTGGGATCCGCTCGCGAATATCGTCGACGAGGAGTGGCAGTAATTCGCCGTAGGTGTCGAAGAGCCGGTCCATGTCGCCGACATAGCGAGTGCCCAGACTTGACTGAAGAACATCCGGCGGGCGGTAGAACCGATAGCGGCCGCCAATGCGGGCGTCATAGGCGATGTAGCGAGTCGATTGCTCGAGGTACGCCATAAGTCGACCCCACTCAAGAACCTTGGTCAGAAGGTTCGAGGCCTGCTCACAGGCAAGATGCACTCCCCCGAGTTGAGCGACAGAGTCATCGCCGTACTCGAAAAAAACCTTCTCGTAGAGTTCTTCGGCCCGACGAAGTCCGATCGTGGCATCGATGGAGGCGTCTCCACTGATGTCGAGTTCTCCGACGAATTCGTCGAGAAATAGCCTGCGCAGACTTTTGTGAGTTCTTGAATACCTCGCGAACAATGCGCCTTTCACAACCTCGGGAAGATTTACCAGTGCAAACACTGGTCCGTAGAGGTTCGTGAAATAACGACGTAGCACGTCGGCTTCTTCTGGGCTGAACTCCTCTGCGACGTAGACGCTCACGGCGATCAACCGTACGGCGTTGAGGGCTCTCGACCGCGGATGCCGCTGGGAGGAGCTACTGCTTGTGACGAGCGTCAAATGCGGCGGTTATCGACCCCAGTTTTTCTGCCGAGGACCACAGATCAATGATTGTCAACGCCATGGCCTTTGCTCCGTCGAGTACACCAGCGTCGCCAGAGGCTGACGCGGCGAACTCGGTGAACTTCTCTGTGTGGATTCCGACTCCGCGCGGAGCAACCGAGATCATGGGATGGATAGAAGGCACGACATGGCTGACATTTCCCATGTCGGTTGATCCCACCACGTTCAGATCGCCGCTTGGCTCTGAAACAAACCGCCCGATCGCTGCGCTGTTGGACGCATAGAGCTCTTCGAATGGATCGTTCCGAACGAGTTCGGCGTAGGAAGGCTCAAGCCACGAGAACTCTGTCGAGCAGCCGGTTGCGTCGCCTCCTGCTTGCAACGCAGACAGGACCCGAGCTTTAAGCGCATCGAGAGAAGCAATATCTGCGGCACGCACGAACCAATGCATCGCGGCCGAGGCGGGGACGATGTTTGGTTTATCGCCACCGTTCGTGAACACGCCATGAATCCGCTCCTGAGGACGGATGTGTTGACGTAGAGCGGCAACGTTCATGTAGCCCAAGACGGCTGCATCGAGAGCGTTGCGGCCATTCCACGGTTGGGCTGCTGCGTGAGCGGCCTCGCCGCGCCAGGTCACCATTAGTTGCTGAACCGCAATGGTCGTCATCCAACGCAGATCAGCATCGGCGGGATGGATCATCATTGCCGCATCGATTCCATCAAGGGCTCCGCGTTCGAGCATGAAGACCTTGCCTCCCCCTCCCTCTTCGGCCGGAGACCCAAACACTCGCAATCGACCTCGAAGGTCTTCTGCAACCGCACTGGCACCGAGCGCCGCTCCGAGACCAGCCGCCGCGATGATGTTGTGACCGCAAGCGTGTCCGATTCCGGGGAGCGCGTCGTATTCGCAAAAGACTGCGATCTCTGGCCCGGTGGTTCCGGCTGATGCTTCAAACGCCGTTGGCAAGCCGTATGCGCCACGTTGAACATCGAGACCGTGCGACTCAAGGGCTGCGGTCAGAACGTCATGGGCATGGTGCTCGGCATAGTTCTCTTCTGGATGTGAATGAATGGAGTGAGAAACCTCAAGAAGGAGATCGCTGCAACCATCGATCACTTCAACGGCGTGTCGCTTTGCCTCGTTGACATCCATGCCTGAACGCTACATGGCGAACGACTGGGTCCGGCTGGTCAAATCACGACGAAGAACGCGTCTGGCTCCACTCGGATCTCGATTTCCTTGCCCTTTAGTCGGAGGCTCGAGTCGATCTGCACCGAGACAGGCGAGGAGAAAATGAAGCGTTCATGAGAGGTCCGACGGTGTACCAACGACGGATGTGGGAGGTGTGAGCCGGAGTGAGCCCGACGCCGCGCCAGGCGCCGTTGCGTCCAAGGAAGCGTGCCGGTCGTTACATCGATGAGACCATCGCCTGGATGAGAACGAGGGCCAAGATCAAGTGCTCCAAGCCATTGAGCGTTCATGACGACCGCGAAGTCGTTGGCGAACGGACGTCCGACCAACAGGTGCGCGACAAACGGATACTCCGTTCCGTCAATAAGGGCGATGGGCAGATCGACGGGAACGGTGAGTGCTTGTGGGCTGAGCAGTCGAGTGGAGTCACCGGAACCACCAAGCGTTCGACAAAGGTCACCAGAGAGCAGTCCGACTGTGACCGGCAAACGATGCTCGGATCTGGCGGCGCAAACGATGTTTCGGAGTTCTGCATCGCTAGAGGTAATCGGAGACCCCGGAGGCAACGCTGCGGCTCTGCCGTAATCGCTGTTTTTCTTGATCGTCATTACGAGTCGTCGCTCTGCTCTAAGGCAACCCGACCCCGACCCGAAACGGCGACGATTCCACGATGAAGCAGATCTGAAGCTTCAGAAGCAGCAGATGCACAGGACGCTTCGGTTTCTGAAATCTGGCGAAGGAGATCGACCAGTTGTTTGATGGTACGAACGAAGTCGCCGCCAGGCATTTCCTCGTCTCCCAACATGTGGTCGAGTTCGTCTCCCGAAGCCCATGCGTGAGCGAGCGCAAAGAAGGCAGGATCGGTCGTGCGCGTGCCTGGAAGCCCAAGCCGGATCTCGTCCTGAGAAATCGAAGAAGCAAGGTCAGAAATTTGATCAGCCCGTTCTGCGAGCAACCGACGCGTGAACCACGTACCAAGATCTGGGCTCGACGCCCGTGACTCGTAGATGAAGGAACTCACAAGACCGGCGAGTTCCGGAGCCGTTAGATCATCGAACAGGTTCTCTTCGATCGCCTCGGCAATAGCGAGATCAGACTCGTGATAAATCCGCACTAATCGTTCACCGCGATCGGTGAGCTGCCAACCGTCGAGGTGGCCCCAATTTTCGAGCATCTGCAGGATTCGATCGAATTGCTCCACGAGTGAGCCTGTTCGAGATCTGATCCGTTTTTCGAGGCCCTCGATATCCTTCCGAACGCGCTCAACATCGCGCAAAGATCTCAGATGTTGGTCGCGCTGAGGGCAATCGTGAACTGGGTGTTCCGCGCACTGATCCCGACTGACGTTCTCGTTAGGTTCGGGCGTGAGTGACCTGACTCGATCGGCAACACGATCGAGTTCGATCGAGACTGCTTTCTGGAACTTGGGCTTCATGGGCGTGAATGGAACGGGAAGATCGATATGTCCCACCACGGTCGGCGCTTCATCAAAATCCTTCGCACCGAGTTGCAGCACATTGCGCCGAGAATTCAACACCTTCACTCGTACTGAGCCACCTTTGCGATGCGAGACAGACAGCACTGCGAC
This sequence comes from Acidimicrobiia bacterium, assembly GCA_016462055.1. Taxonomy (GTDB): domain Bacteria; phylum Actinomycetota; class Acidimicrobiia; order Acidimicrobiales; family Acidimicrobilacustridaceae; genus Acidimicrobilacustris. Next base: position 4,785 of record JAEMTX010000151.1, read on the forward strand.
GCGATCGTGACCCCCGCTTCCCTCGAGCCAAAGGATGTCACCGGGTTTCATTTCTGCAAGCGCCCGCTCGAC
>JAEMTX010000152.1:0-4261 GCA_016462055.1 Acidimicrobiia bacterium
CCTTGTGTTCGCGTCCTGGGTCGACCTCAATTCCGAGACTCTCTTGCGTAACTATCGCTACACGTTTCGCTCGCTGCGGAATCAGACGAGAGAGTTCTGACCGAACGCCGTCGCCAACAAGAACCTCGTAGGAACGATCTGCAAGTTCAACAGGGACAACGATCATTGCGCGTCAACCTCGTTCACCGAGCGGACAATGGAGCTGACCACATCAGAAATTGGAGCAGTGCAGTCGACCGTGAGATCGGCGACTTCGCTATAGAGAGATGCACGATCAGATTCCATTTGCGTCAATGTTGCCCGGGGGTCGTTGGCAAGTGCGGGACGGTGCGTGCCGCGAGAGGTGCGACCCAAGAGAACGTCGACGGGAGCACGCATCCAGACAACCGTGCCCGATTCGCGCAGCGCAGATCTGGTCGCTTCACTCAGCACCGAACCACCGGCAGCAGCAATCACCGACGGGATTGGTGACCCAAGAAGATCGGCCATGACCTCAGCTTCAATCACGCGAAACGCCGGTTCGCCGTCGGTGGCGAAGATTTCGGTGACGGCGCGGCCCGTGCGCGCCGCTACTTCATCGTCGGAATCGACAAATGGACGGGAAAGTTCTTTAGCGACGCGGCGTCCCACAGTTGACTTACCCACCCCCATCATCCCGACCAGCACGATGTGTGCCGAACTGGATCCGGCGCTGTTCACGCCTTGGGCGCATCGGCGCCGTCAGCGAACGCCTGACCGGCGTCCCAGTTGAGCGGCTTCGCATCGGGGTCGAGCGCGCCAGTGGTATCGATGCGCGAGGTTTGCTCGCGGACCTGGGCGATGAACGTGTCGTGATTGCGAACGAATTCTTCTAGCGAGTCGCCACCAAATTTGCGAAGCGCCTCACTGGCAATGACAAGCGCTGCCATGGCTTCAGCGACAACGCCCATGGCCGGAACCGCAGTCACATCGGTGCGTTCGCGAAATGAAACGCCGGCTTCTTTTGTTGCCGTATCGACAGTGGCAAGGACGGGGCGATTCAGGGTTGCAAGCGGTTTCATCGCCACATGAGCAATGAGAACTTCTCCGGTTGACATGCCACCTTCGATGCCTCCGGCATTTGCACTTGTGCGTCGGTACGTCGACGCGACTTCGTCCCACACAATGGGGTCATGCGCTTCGGAGCCAGGGCGAGCAGCGACATCGAATCCGTCGCCGATCTCGACACCCTTGACAGCCTGAATCGAAAGCAGAGCTTGGGCCAACAATCCGTCGAGGCGGCGATCCCAGTGCACGTGACTGCCGAGCCCGATCGGAACCCCGTGGGCTACCACTTCAACAACACCGCCGAGCGAATCGCCGGCCTTCTGCGCGGCCTTGATCGCCGCGACCATTTCCGCTTCGCCAACGGCATCGAGGCAGCGCACTTCAGAATCGTCGACTGGACCAAACCCGCCGGGCTCTGGCCGCGCGGAAACGGAGGCACGAATTGGACCCAGTGCGATTACATGCGAACCGACCTCGGTTCCGAGATGCGAGAGCAATGCTTTCGCCACGGCACCAGCAGCGACACGCGCCGCTGTTTCGCGAGCCGAGGCTCGCTCGAGCACATTGCGAGCATCGTCGAAGCCGTATTTCTGCATGCCAGTGAGGTCAGCATGGCCTGGACGGGGTGTCGTCAGTTTCTGAGAGGTCTGGCCAGGATGAGGAGACATCTCCTCGGTCCATTTCTTTTCCCATTCGCTGTTGCCAATTTCGATCGCAACTGGGGAACCGAGGGTCAGCCCGTGACGGACACCAGCGAGGATGGTGACTTCGTCAGCTTCGAACTTCATGCGGGGTCCACGACCAAAGCCAAGCCGGCGTCGGGCCAGCTCGTTTCCGATTTGGTCGACGGTGATGGGCAAACCAGCAGGAAGGCCTTCGAGGATGACGACGAGGGCCTTGCCATGGGATTCACCGGCGGTCAGATAACGCAGCACCGTTCCAATCTACCGGCCTGTTCCACCCCTTCCGGAGCCAGTTTCGCTATTGGCCTGAGTCAGCCCACAAGCGCTCGGCTCAAAAGGACCGTGACGAGGGCCCCAATCGCCAAGAACGGACCGAACGGGAAGGCCTGGCTGCGACCCCGAAGAACCATGAGTGCGATTCCGCCGACGGCACCGAAGGCAAATCCGATGAGGAAAAGCCAGAGAACGATGATTACCGCATCACCGAATGAATGCGCCTGCCATCCCACCATCAGACCGAGTAGCGCGACGAACTTCACGTCTCCAAAACCCATTCCACTGGGTGAGATCAAGTGAACGATCAGGAGAACACCAAACGCCAGAAGCGCAGCAAAATAGGCATACCGCAATCGATCTGCGGAGATGTCGACGATTGAGATGCTCGCGATGAGCACCACACCAGTCGCTAGTGAGGGCAGGACGACAACATCGGGAAGGCGATATTCGGTGAGATCGATGACACTGGCTAACAACACGGCGGCGAAACCAGCGAGGTAGGCCAGGAGTTCAGCCCACGACGCGTCGGTGAATCTCCAACTCAAAAGTAGAAAAATCACCATCGTTATGATTCCGATGGCGAGCATGCGTGCCGAAACACGAGGCCTCTCCGAAGGCTGAAATAACGGACGTTCAGTGACGAACTTTTCGGCGATGTTGGAAACCAACGCACCACACGGAACCGCCAACACGATGCATACGAGAAGGCGGACCGTGTCCATTGTCGAAACTCAGCCGAGTTGGTCGGCCACAGAGGCCAGCATCACATCGATGGGGGCATCGACTCCGGTCCACAATTCAAACTGCACTGCTGCTTGATGGGCCAACATTGCGACCCCATTGGCGACAGATACGCCGGACTTGCGCGCCGTCGCTAGCAGCGGCGTTTCAAGGGGCTTGTAAACAATGTCAATGAGAACTTGGCCATCATGTAGCACTGACGCGTCGAATGGGGCGTCGGTTGCCGTGGGCTCGCCCATCCCTATCGAGGTTGCGTTCACTACGAGGTCTGCATCGGCGAGATCTGATTGTGCGCCTTCGAGGGCTACGACTTCTCCCCGGTCACCAGCAAGAGCAGCAGTTCGCTCAGCGCGGCCGAGCGTTCTGTTCACGACAACAATTTCTGATGCCCCGGCATCAGCAAGTGCAAGGACGATTGAGCGGGCCGCTCCGCCCGCGCCGAAAACAACACAGCGCTTGTTCGCTGGTTCGAATGCGAAACCATGACGCAATGATCGGATGAATCCATCACCATCGGTGTTGTGGCCGGTGAGGACTCCCCCGTCATTGACGATGCAGTTCACTGCCCCCAAACGCTCAGCTGTCGGAGAGAGGCGATCACAGCAGGCTGCTGCACTTTCCTTATGAGGCATCGTCACGGAAAGTCCAGAAATGCCAAGTGCGCGGGCTCCAGCTAACGCATCGGGAAGTTGCATCGCTGCGACCTCCAGTGCGACATAGGACCAATCGAGTCCTGTTGCTCCGAAGGCTGCGTTCATCAGCGTCGGAGAAAGCGAGTGCCGGACCGGGTCCCCGATCACCGCCGCAAGGCGAGTCTGTCCTGTGGGGCTCATCAGAAAACTCCTCGAGCCTTGGCATCAGCAACCGCTCTGTTGAAATCGGTTTGGTTATTCGCGAAGTAATGGCGGCCGTCTTTGTCGGTGAGCACGTAGAACAGCCAATCACCTGGAGCGGGATTGAGCGCAGCGTTTATTGATTTCTGTCCCGGCGAATTAATCGGGGCCGGCGGTAGGCCCTTTTTCAATCGAGTGTTGTAGGGCGAATCGGTCTTTAGATCAGAATCAGTAATCGTTGCCTTGCGCTTTTGAATGGCATAGAGAACTGACGCATCGATACCCAAACTCTCGCCCCGTGCGAGTCGGTTGTAAATCACGCGAGCGATCTTGGCGCGGTCTTCATCGATCTTTGCTTCCGATTCCACAAGTGACGCAACGATCAACGCTTCATACGGCGAGATCGCTTTGGTGCCCGCGACTCCCTTTAGTTTTGCCGTTGCGTTCGGCAACCCTTCAATCTGAGAAACTCGATCAAACGAAACCATCATTTGATCGACCAGCTTTTGTGCATTACTGACATCTTGTTGCGCTATTTCATAGGTGGCTGGATACAGAAATCCTTCAAGATTCGCCGAACCCGCTGGCTGAAGTGAAGGATGTGTATTCGCAAGCGCGGCATCGAGCGCGGCGGGGTCCATTGTTGGAAACTTCTCGAGGGCGAGTTTCTTAAATTCCGAAACCCATAAACCTTCGCGAACG
>JAEMTX010000152.1:4271-4850 GCA_016462055.1 Acidimicrobiia bacterium
TCAGGATGTCGACAACATCACCCATGGAACTGTTGACACGTAAACCTTCGTAGTCACCGGCCTGGAATGGATCTCCGCCCTTCCATTTCACGTACCACTCGAACACCGAAACACTCAAAACCACTTTCTTTTCCGCCAACGCAGTTGCGATTTGCGATGTCGTGGCGCCCTTGGGGACGGTGAACGCCACATCCTCGCCTGGACTTCCGGGATTTATCTTGCCCTGCACCCAAAAGCCCGTTGCACCGATTAACAGTGCAATAACAAGGAGTGGCACACCAATGAGCAATGCCCATCGACCGCCACGGCCTCCGCCGCCGCGAACTGAAACGTAGTCACCGCCATCTCCGTCGTCACCGTCATCGGACATCGGAGCGTCGTTGATCGGTTCCGCATTGATCTCAGACGAGCCAGGCGGCACCGGTTGTGTAGGCGGTGGCGGCAACAACGGCGGAGGTGGCGGCGCGGCCTCAAGCCCAAAGAGTTCGAACGGATCTGGTTGTTCGGGCACGTGTCGCTCTGAGATTCTCGATCAGGAATCGGATTGGTTGGCGAGGCCATCGAGCCACGCTTGAAGCA